>JAKAAK010000100.1 GCA_021797025.1 Thermoplasmata archaeon | reverse complement strand
CATTTTTTTAGTATACCTGGGCATTATGTCAATAAGTTTGTTTGCCATTGTGAGTATCTTATCTGCATTTTCAACATTCATTGCCCTGTCCGTTAGGTCTATCAGGCTTTCCACCGATAATCCCTCTTTCTGTCCTGTATTTCCACCCGGACTCCGATCCTTTATTATTTTTTCAATTTCGTGTGCAGTTTCCATTTTTCTTGATGCATCCTCCATGGATTTTTCAACCGTTTTTGAATTAATAGAAGGATTTGAATTTCCATTTCTGTTCATATTTTTTGCTTTGCTGTTCAGTTCCTTCATGAAATTTATGCTGTAGAGCATTGATAGCCTGTCATTTAGCATTGAATATGTCTTTGCCTGGCTAAAATCCTTTGTTTTTGTCATATACTCCATTTTTAGCCGGACACTTTCCATGAATTCATTTTTATTTATGGTCCGGTTTACATTTGCAATACCGGAATAGAATAAAAAGTATAGGTCTGATGCTGCAGTCTTTATTTCCTCTGCCGTATTCCTGTCAAGGTCTATATTAACACGCCTTACGAGCCTTTCCATTGTAATCCTGTAAACCGTGCTATTTTCTGGAATACCACTTATATTGCTTTTAGGAGCATTTTCCATTGCTATTACCTTCCCTTGAGTTTTTCATATCTTTCTCCTGCAAAGTTAAGGGATGAATTGATCCGGTTCACAATATCCTTATGGTAGGGGGATTTATCACTACCAAGATCGAATTTCATTCTTTCCAGCTTCTTTATATAAATTTCCAGCAGACTTAGCTGGTCCAGTACAACGTTGTACGGAGAATTTCTATTTATAGCATCTTCTGTAGCCTGTATCAGGGATTTTGTTTCTTCCATGGTGGTCTCTGCCTTCTGTACAATCTCAGATTTATTTTCCAGTTTTGAGTCAATTATGGCTGCCTCTATTTTCGGTTTGTAATCCTCACTGTCTGCACTATACCGCAGTGCCATGGCTATGTCATTTCCTGTAATGGTTTTTGAGTTCATCAGTATGCTAAAGGCAGATGCAATCTTCAAAAGTTTTATTTTCCTTCTATCACTGAGTATCACATCATTTTCCTCCATCTGGAACAGTGCCTCCATATACCTGTCTATAACTTCATTGTTTAAGCTCCTTAGCTGGTTCAGCCTTTCTACAGCCTCAGCCTGAAGGTCCATGACCCCTTCTATGGTTATAAATGGTTTTTCTTCATCCTTACTGGCCTCCATGTTGATGCCCCTGTCAAGAAGGTCTCTTAAAATGGTTCTTTCAACATATCCATGAAATACCTTAATGGGGTACCTATCATATAATGCCATATCCTCTTCATCATCGGAAATCTCATTGCTTGCAGAGTAAATACCTAAAAGGTCAAGATCCATCATCGTCCCACCATTGGGAAGCCGGCGGTTCAGCATTATGTCAAGAAGGGTATTCCTTATTGCGGAACTTGCCTTGAAAATTTCATCCAGAAATACTATGTTTGCATCGGGCAGCTTTCCGGTTATAATATTCCTGTATTCGCCATTTTTGAGAGCATTGATATCTATGGGACCTAGCAATTCTTCCGGTTCAGTGAATTTTGTCAGAAGATAATAAAAATAACGGGCATTCATGAGCTTGCTCATGGTATCTATTATGGATGTTTTAGCGGTTCCAGGTGGGCCTATGAGCAGTGTGGGCTCTCCAGATATCAATCCTGCAAGCACGCCATTAATTACGTCTTCCCTGCCCACAAATGTACTGGTAAGATAGTTCTGTACCTCAAAAATTTTATTGATGCTTTTCATTCTTATAACAAATTAAAACGATGTTTTATAAAGTTTTGCCAGATCGATAATTTATTGTTTTTTATCATCTGGTTTTGTCTCCGTTTCCGTTTTCAGTTCAGTGTATGCCCTTTCAAAGGCAAGGTTTGTCTCATTTATGGTTTTTTCCATGGTTCTTCCAGATAATTTTACCTTTGCAAGAAAGATATTTGTGCCTGCACCTCTTGTCAAAAGTATTATTTCGGTATCTGGCAGCAGTTTTCCGGTTTCCTCAATTAATTTTTCGGATGGAACATCAGAATTCAGTGTAACGGTCACCGGATAAACTATTTCGGAACCCTCATACATCGAGTTAGGTCCAAGTACATTGAATTTTGATTTTATGTCCCAGTATGCACCGTCTATTGCCATATTTGCTCGAGCAGTCTTTTCATTTATCTCAGTAACCTCGTTGAATGAGATCAGAGCCTCGAATGTATTGCTTACGCCGTTTTTGCTGGAAAGGAAGAATCTCATATCTTTTAAATCATTCCGTGCATCTACTTCTTCCAGGATCTTATCCGCAGGAACATCCGCCTGTGCAGTTATATTCAATGGATAAATATAATTACCCCCATTGTTCCTGAATTCAGTTATCACACTGTTTCCGAGAATTTCTGAATTTGGTAAGTATATCACATTATTGTCCTTTGTCAGTATCTTTGAAAACAGAGTTTTAACATCTATTACCTTTCCTGTGGTTTCCACGCTCCATACCCATGAGTTGACAGATATTACCTCCCCGAATTTTATGGTATTAGAGGATGTTGCAAATATACTGGATAAAACATTTGAGGCAACTGTCTGCACAGCAAGACCCAGTACGACACCACCTATGGCACTCCCGGCCAGTATTCCTGTGACACTGACATGGAACGCGCTCATCACCAGTGCCAGTATTATTACGTAAAAAATTATTCTGACAATGAGCGAAATTCCGTAAAGTCCACGGTTGGTTTTTATTAATACTTCCCTGAGATACTTGATAAATGACCCAACTATTAATAACCCTACTATCAGTATAATTACAGCATGCACCGATTCTATTATGAATACCTCATCCGATTTATATTGTGGTAGGAATGTTTTTATAATCAAATCAGCCACATAGCCTGAGAGAATGGCTAATACTACTCCTACTACCACCTCTGACGCTATTTTCAAAACCTGGTCTCTTCTAACCGCTAGATTTGATTTAGTTATCGGCATTATTTTACCTCCGTTGTTATCTCACTGAATCCTGTATATGGCACAAGAACATCCGGTACTTTTAGGCCATTTTCCTGCTGGTAATTTTCCATTATTGCAACAAGGACTCTCTCCGTTGCAATTGCAGTGCTGTTCAGTGTATGAACAAATTTATTTCCCTCAGAAGTTCTGTATTTTATATTCAGTGACCTTGCCTGGTAATCAGTATCATTAGATGCTGAAACAACCTCTCTGAACTTTCCCTGGGATGGATACCATACTTCAATATCATATTTTTTTGCCGCAAGGCTTCCAAGATCACCTGAACATATATTTACAATTCTATATGGCAAACCCAGGTTCTTATAAATATCCTCTGCATTGGATACCAGTTCCTTGAAATAATCCCAGGAGTCTTCAGGTTTGCAGTAAATAAACTGCTCTATTTTGTTAAACTGGTGAACCCTGAATATTCCCTTTGTATCCTTCCCGTGTGCACCAGCTTCTCTTCTGAAGCACGGGGAAACGCCACTTAGCCTCAATGGCAGTTCAGTCTCTTCAAGGGTTTCATCCGCAAGCATTGATGCCAGTGGATGCTCGGCAGTTGCAATGAGATAAAGATCATCACCCTCTATTTTATACAATGCGTCCTTGAACGTTTCTATATCGGTGGCACCTGACATGGATGCATAGTTAATCATAAACGGCGGCTCCATAACCGTGAAATTTCTCTGGGAAAGGAAATCAACCGCATAATTGATAAGTGCCAGTTCCAGCTTGAAGAGCCTGTTTTTCAGGAAGTAAAATCTTGAGCCTGCTATTTTACCAGCCCTCTGAAGATCTGCAAGGTCGTACTTTTCCATAATCGTCTGATGGTCAACCGGTCTGGTTTGTATTATTTCATAATTCTCTGAATCCATGCTATTCATTTTGAAATAATCCTCATCCCCACTATATACCCTTGCATGACCGCAATATTTTACAATTTTGCTATTGTCATCGCCGGAACATATTGGAACATCATCAGCCAGAAGATTTGGTATTAGGTGTACCAGTTCACCCCTTTTAACTTCTATTTTTTTCTGGTCCTCCTCAAGTGTATCAATTTTGTCATTAATATTTTTTACATCATCCTTTAATTTGCCTATGTCTCCGTTTCCGGTTTTTATCATTCTGGAAATTTCCATGCTAATGGTATTTTTTTCATGCTTGTAATCATTGAGGGTTTTAAGATTCTCCTTCCATTTCGAATCAAGCATGAAGAATTCATCAAGTATTTTAGTATCAAAGCCTCTGGCCCTGCACGAATCATAAAATTTTTTACTTTCACTTCTCAGAAGTTTTATATCTATCATATTTTAACCTTTGATATTGATATAAAAATACTATATGTTTTTTATCATATATGTTTATTGGGTTTTGCAAGAAAAAACTTCGAGGAATTCCCGTTCCTTTTCATTTAGGCTGGATGGTATAATTATGGCTGCAGGAGATCCCTCAGTCTTATTTTCTATAATGTCTCTAATGTTGGAATTAATTATTATTTCATTATGGGTTGCTATACCTATTCCGACTATTACTTCTGTATCATTGTTTATAATGGCCTTCTTTCTTTTTTTCTCCATTTCAATCAATGTTAGCACGGCCTGATATGGAGGCATAGTTTTTCCACCATTCAGATCCAGTAAAAGCAGTGTATGCATATTATTTGAATAATTTAAATAGATTTTATCATAAACACTGAGAGGAAAAAAGTTATCATATATAAATGGCATGGAAACTATGTTACCAAATTTATAGCTAAAAAGTCCGGTCTTTGATGTAAAAGCCGTAATTATTGAGGCATTTTCAAATATATTGACGGTAATGCCAAGCTTTTTTGCCTCCAGTCTCAACTCGTTGTGTGTCGTAGCAGAAAGAGCATCTCCTGTAACAAGTAAGGTCACATTTTTATTTTCCGCATCTTGTAAGATTCCTGTACCGTTTTCAACAGATTCCCGTTTTGCCTCAGTCACGGTGCCCCTGCATATGCCTTTCAAAGAGTTCATTGTAGCCTCTGGAGAAACTGACGTATATGTTTCGAAATAAACCATATCCGATCCTTGCAGAACTTCATACTCCTCCATTGTCAGGCTTTTTGTTCCCCGCAGCCCGAGTCCCATTATATTGAGCATATTTATATCAAGGCCTCTTCTAGTCTGATGACCTCATTGAGCTTGGCCAGCCTTTCTCCTCCTATTGTTCCAGTTTTTATGAATCTGGAATTGAATGCAACTGCAAGAGATGCAATGAAATCATCCGTTGTTTCCCCACTCCTGTGTGAAACCACTGTATCCATAGAATTTTTTGTTGCCAGTTTTACTGATGTCACTGTATCTGAAAGAGTTCCGATCTGGTTAACTTTGATCAATACTGCATTTGTAGACTTCAGTTCTATACCTTTCTGTATTCTTGTTGCATTTGTTGTATAAAGGTCATCACCAACTATCATGGCATTTTTCCCAATCTTTTTGGTTATCTCTGCAAACCCTTCAAAATCGCTGTCATAAAGTGGATCTTCTATGTAGTAAAAACCGTGTTCCCTGCTGAGTGAAATCGCATAATCAATCTGTTCATCCCTGGTTTTTATTGATTTTTTATAATGATATTTCCCATTTTCATGGAATGAATCGGCCGCGAAGTCAACCCCCAGATATATTTTTACTTTCTTTTCAGAAGCTATTTCACCGGCAGCAGATTTTACTATCTCTATGGCTTCCTCATCAGAAACATCAGCTGTCCACGCCTTCTCATCTCCTAGACCAACGCTCTGCCCTTTAAGCTTTTCAGATAATTTCTCTCCCACCCTCCTATGAACCAGTATGTTGTCAAATACAGAGTCATAGAATGTTTTTCCCTGAGAGGATACAAGGAACTCCTGGATAGTAGTACCATTTTTTGAATGTTTCCCTCCGCCTATTATATTACCCATGGGGCGTGGTATCGCAGGATTAAGACCACCAACATATCTGTATAATGGTATCTCCAGATAGTTAGCCACTGCCTTGGCATTTGCCATGGAAAGTGCCGTTGCAAGATTTCCACCTATCACGGAAAAATCTTCTGTGCCATCAAGTTCATGCAATAAGATATCAAATCCACCCTGATTTATGGCATTGAACCCACGCAGGGCATTTCTTATATGTTTATTATAAAAATCCACACTTTTGTCCACGTCATTGTCAGGATATGCCTTTACCTCTGTTTTTCCGGTACTGGCGCCTGCCGGAGCGGAGGCTGTGCCTGAAGCATAATTCAAAAAAATTGTTGCTTCAATTGTTGGGTTTCCACGGGAATCGAATATCTTTGTAATTTTTGAATCTATTATTTCCATATCTTCCATATTTTGATAATGTTATTCAAAATATATATTTATTGTTTGGATAGAGCCCTTGTCAATGTAATAACATGCCATTGATGAGTTTTCCTGAATTTCCTGTATTCATAAGAATAAATTAGTTAAATAGGTATACGAAAGCTTAATTATTAAGATTAGATTATCATATCGTGGACTCTAAAGATGATGATGTTGTAGATTGGGTGTCTAACTTAGGTGTAAAAACCACTAAAGAGATAGAAGTTCCGAAGCTACTGTTCAATCAGGTTGTTGGACAGGAACATGCAGGCGAAGTAATAAAGAAAGCCGCCATGCAGAAGAGACATGTACTGTTAATAGGAGAACCTGGTACGGGCAAGTCTATGCTAGCACAGTCAATGGTTGATTTCTTACCTAAAGAAGACCTCGAAGATATACTATGTTTCCCGAATCCAGAAGATTCAAATAAACCAAAGATCAAGACTTTTCCTGCAGGGAAAGGCAAGGAAATATTAAGGCAGTATCAGATAAAGGCTGAGCGCGAGAAGAAGGATAGATCCAAAAGCCTGTTATTTATTGTTCTGTCTATAATTTTATTGGGTGCAATACTTGCCATATACCTGTGGATAAGTGGCCTACAGGGAACCGCAATAGAAATCTTATTCCTTGCTATCATCGGTGCCGCATTCCTTTATATAATCATGGCAATGAACCCTGCAGCCCGTATGGAAAGGGCCATGGTGCCCAAATTGCTTGTCGGGCATAATCCCAATGATAAACCCCCGTTTATAGATTCTACCGGTGCACATTCCGGTGCCCTTCTAGGGGATGTTAGGCACGATCCATTCCAGTCTGGTGGACTGGAAACACCTGCCCATGAAAGAGTAGAAGCGGGAAATATGCAAAAGGCGGATAAGGGTGTATTATTCATTGATGAAATCAATCTTCTCAGGCCAGAGGATCAGCAGGCATTATTAAGTGCTATGCAGGAAAAGCGTTTTGCAATATCAGGTCAGAGTGAGAGGAGCGCAGGTGCAATGGTCCAGACAGAGCCTGTTCCATGTGATTTTGTACTTGTCGCCGCAGGAAATCTGGATGCAATAAGAAATATGCATCCTGCTCTCAGATCCAGAATCAGGGGATACGGTTACGAAGTTTATATGAATGACACCATGGAAGATACCGATGATAACAGAAAGAAAATAGTACAATTTATAGCCCAGGAAATTGCCAAGGATAAAAAAATTCCTCCCTTTGATTCGGGTGCAATCACAGAAATTCTGAAGGAAGCCCAGAAGCGTGGTGGAAGGAAAGGTAGACTGACCTTGAGGTTAAGGGAACTGGGTGGTCTTGTCCGTGTAGCAGGGGATATAGCTGTAACAAACAAACAGCCAATAGTTACCGCAGACGATGTAAATCAGGCAAGGTCACTTAGCAAACCAGTTGAGCAGCAGATAGCAGATAGAGCAATAGAGGTAAAGAAATTGTATAAAATGTTCACAGGTACAGGGAGCGCAATAGGAAAGGTAAATGGCCTTGCTGTCATGGGATCTACCGATATGTCCGATTTTACAGGTGTTGTAATGCCCATAGTTGCTGAAATAACACAGGCACAGCACCCTCACAACGGAACTGTATATGCAACAGGCAAACTGGGGGAGATAGCAAAAGAGGCTGTCCAGAATGTTTCTGCAGTAATAAAAAAGATCAGCGGAAAAAATGTTGCTGATGTGGACATTCATATACAATTTATAGGTACATATGAGGGCGTTGAAGGTGATTCAGCAAGTGTTTCCATAGCCACTGCTGTTATATCCTCACTTGAGTCCATCCCTATTGACCAGACTGTAGCTATGACCGGTTCCCTGAGTGTACGTGGAGATGTACTCCCTGTTGGAGGAGTTACAGCAAAGGTTGAGGCAGCCATAGATACTGGTCTTTCCAGGGTCATAGTGCCCGCATCCAATTACAATGACATAATATTGGACGAAGCGCACAAGGATAAAATACAAATAATAGGGGCGTCAAGAATAGAAGATGTTCTTGAAAATGCATTGATAACAGGACCGGAAAAAGATAAATTCCTTGCTAAAATAAAGGACATTGTTAATCCCTCAACGGATATAAAAAAGCCAGTACATAGAAGGGGCCCAAATGTCGCCTAAAATAAAATATTTTTTATTGAATAAATTTGATAACCATATTTTTGATTTTCTTAAAAATGCGCATGTAATTTTTCAATTAATTGATGCTAAAACGATTGTCTCTGAAGTTCAGGTATTGGAAGCAATAAGAAAAACTGATCGGTATATTTCCCATAACGAAAAAATAAGATTTCCCGGAACTGTGTTACTTATGTATTTAGCTAAAACAAATCAAATTGATGTTGCTTTAAAAAGATGCGGAATAAGTGAAAAAACTAAAAGAGGTATCGTGGTATATACATATTATAAAGATATAAATTTATTAGTAGATATGAATTATATAAAAATCACAGAAAAATTTTTACCATATGATATGCCAGAATACGACTTCGATGTATTTTCAGCAATGGCAAAGATTGATCTCACATTTTGACCTGTGAGAGAATATTCGAAACATCATGGAATGTTAAATGAAACTGGCTAATACTATTTTCAATGGCTCTGGAAGCAGTAATATTACCGAACATTATGGCACTTTTAATATCCATACCGTGATATAAGGCTGTATATAAACCAGCCCTGAATGAATCACCAGCCCCTACAGTATCCTTAATATGTTCAGATGGAAATCCAGGTATCCTTGAATAAATACCGTTTTCCATTAATATGGCACCATTTGCCCCCTCAGTTATTACTATATTTTTTACTATCCTGCTGATACCCTTATCATCTATATCAATCATCTCCTCGAGGTGACCAAATTCTTTTTTATTCATGATGATCATCTGGCTGTGATCAACCATATATCTGGCATTTTCTTTTGAATATGTATACCAGATCTCCTGCCCCGGATCAAACGTAATATTTGCTATTCTCTCCTTTTCAACTATTTTTATGTACTGTTTAACAGGGCCGGTGCCGATATTGAGATACTTATAATTATTGTAACTAAAATATTTCGATGGCTCCCAGATGTCCATGGGACCCTGAAACATATATGCCATTTGCTCCCTTCCATCTGATGGTATATAACATATTGGCCCCATTTTATCATGGATTACGTTTACATGTTCTACACTTATTCTAAGTTTTTTTAATTGCTCCAAATATTGGGCATGTGTAGATTCCCCAACAACTGAGTAAAGGTCAAATTCAAGACCAAGTGAATTGGCAACATAGGCAAAATTACCGGCTGTACCCGCGAACTCTTCTTTTAAATTGGTTATCCCCTGCGCCTCTCCAGGTTTAGGGAGAGAATTTACACTTATACTCATATCAATATTAAGATGACCAAAAAAGGCTAAAAACTTCATCAATGTGTAATTATATAGATATATATAAGAATTAAGGGGGCATCACCGAACCGAGTATAGCTCTTGTTTCAAAGGTTATAGTGACATTCTCTCCTATCTAAATATAGGAGCTTCCCGCTTCCACAGAAAAACTTGCCTTATCAGGTATAGGCTTCCCCTCCACGGGCATACATTCCCCACAGTCCGTGGGTATCTTTTTCTTCTTATGCCTGCTCTTCTTTGGTTTCATTATAATAAAGTTATTGAATATCTTCCTGAACCCTGCATGGAGCACATTGATTGCAGCATTGTCATCCCTGTCCATAGATAAGCCACAGTTACTGCAATGGTACTCCCTGTCATCAAGGGTCTGTTCCTCTATTATATTTCCACAATATGAGC
This sequence comes from Thermoplasmata archaeon, assembly GCA_021797025.1. The sequence goes on along the minus strand of JAKAAK010000100.1, from coordinate 255 downwards.
ACATTTGTATTCTTGGGGTTTACCTTTACGCAGTATCTACCGGCCCTCTCAGCCTTGTACATTGTGTTTTCAATAAGTTCACCCCATGAAGCATCTTCTATGCTTTTTGCTAATTCATGGTTTTTCATCATATTCTCTATATTCAAATCCTCATATGCTATAAAATTATGATTATCAACAAGCTTTCTGGATAGCTTCTGTGAGAAATCATTTCTCTGGTTGGATATATGAATATGCATGCCTGCAACCCTTACC
>JAKAAK010000099.1:9271-10553 GCA_021797025.1 Thermoplasmata archaeon | reverse complement strand
TTGGGAAAGAGGACACTGGTATCTGATTTCTCCATCCACCACAGGGGTACATCAGGAAATCTTATCTTCAAGGAAAGCGAGAGAACCGGTTCTCTGGTAACTGCCATACCAGTTCAGGATGGAGAGGAGGTTCTTATTGTGACTAGAAACAACAAAACAATAAGGCTGAACTCCGATGAAATCAGAATCCAGTCAAGGGTAACGTCCGGTGTGAAGCTCATCAATGTTGATGACAATGACCAGGTTGTGGCAGCATCCGTGCTGTGAATTTTTTAATATTTTTTATGAATTTTTTAATCAGGCACAGAATTTAAAATTTTATCTGATTTTCTCATAAAACTGTATAATAAGTTTTATAAAATAAGTAATGATAAACAGTTATGGATATTTCTCTTGTGGGGTTGGGTCACATAGGAAAGGCAGTAGTTGGCATTTTAAATGAAAATCATGAATATTTTAAGTCTAAATTCAATGCAGATATAAGGATAATATCTGTATCAGATTCTAAAAATACCGTATATAATAAAAACGGTTTAAATCTGGACAAGGTGCTTATGTACAAGGAAAGAAAGGAACTGGACGAGGTTGCTGATCTAATCAAGCCCGAGGAAATATACTCCTTAAATTCTGATATCATAGTGGATATGTCACCTGCAACCAAAGATGGAGTAGCGGGAATGAAGATGTATAAAAATTCATTTGAGGCGGGCAAGCACATAGTAACTTCAAATAAAGCACCGCTGGCACTCCACTGGAAGGAAATCATGGAATCATCAGTTAAAAACAAGAGAAAAATATTATATGAATCTTCTGTTGGAGGCGGTGTTCCCCTTTTCAACCTCAATAAGTATTCATTGAGATCGTCAAAACTTTTGGAATTCCGGGGCCAGGTAAGCTCAACCATAAATTTCGTGTTGAATCAGATGATTGCTGGAGTTGATTTTCATGAGGCTGTCAAAACAGCGCAGAATATGGGTATCGCTGAAACAGATTACCGTGACGATACAAATGGCCTGGACGGTGCAAGAAAGACAGTTATAATTGCCAACTCTCTTCTGGGAATGGATTATACCCTGAAAGATGTGGAATATGAAGGCATAGATGATATAAAGGATATTAATTATATGAAGAATTCCGGAGAAGTTTACCGTGTACTTTCACATATTGCCGGTGGTACAGAACTAACTGTAGAATCAAAGATATTTTTCATAAAACAGGGAGACCCTGTGGCCTCTATGGATTCGCTATCCATGGGATATCTCGAAAGGACAGATAATAACGA
>JAKAAK010000099.1:0-9171 GCA_021797025.1 Thermoplasmata archaeon | reverse complement strand
GGCGCCGGCACAGTTGGCAAATCTATAGCAGAAGGGATAAAGAAAGATTTCAGCGTATCTTTGAGTTCCGGTTCATTTGAAAAATTAAGAAAATGGAATAATGAAAGATTTGAAATTTTTGATAACAATGTTGATAACGCAAAGAATGCAGATGTGATACTTCTTACAATAAAACCAGGCATATCGGATGCCGTCATGGAGGAAATACGTTTAGAATGTAAAAACAAACTTGTAATTTCATTCATGGCTGGAGTAACACTTAACCATATGCAGGAAACATTGAAAGAATCGCGTATTGCCAGGGCAATGCCCAGCATACCAATGCTTGTACAGAAATCCGTTACTGCATACAGTTATAAAAATCTTGAAAATAGCGACATAGAAGTTCTGAAAAAGATTCTAGCTGGATTCGGGTCATACGTGAAAGTTGATGAGTCCAACATGGACGCTGTTACCGGATTGAGTGGTAGTGGACCTGCTTTCGTTGCAATCATGGCAGATTCCATGATAAATGCAGGGATACTTGCCGGAATTCCCAGACAGCAGGCAACGGACCTCGTAATTGATACATTCATAAACACAATGCATCTCATGAGGGAGAAAGGTATATCCGCATCGGATCTCAGGGACGAGGTAATGACTCCCGGAGGTACAACAGTTACTGGCATATATGAAATGGAAAAAGCCAATGTTAGAACTGCCATTGCAAATGCAGTGCTAGGAGCATACAGAAAGGCACAGGAAATAGGCAGAAAAAACTAAAATTAAACAATGTTATTATTAAACGGAAATCTCACTATTTATTTTTATAATATATTTAAAATTTAAAATTCTATGATAAATAACCTTTAAAATCAATAACCTTTAAAGTTTAAAAATAATTACATGTCCTCCTGCCCAAAGCCCATTACCAGCAGTACGAAACCAACAAAGGTAAAAAAGAAAGATATCCAGCTGGCAAGCTGATGTGGTCCTATTTCCGGGTTAATAGTTGGAAATGCACTGTAATCCAGAAACATCGGTACTGAAATTATAAGAAATATAATTCCGGTTATAATCATATATTTGGAACTTTTCTTCATTTTATCAAATTTCTCTCTCATCATATTAAAGCCACCCCTATAACGGCAAATGTGAATACATATAGTATTATTGGGGCTATCACTGTTCTAGATGAAATCTTACCATTTTTGGATCTGTTGTGCCCCAGAGATACTGCATATAATACAATCGATAATAAAACTAGTACCAGTGTTATTAACAGCAATCCCTCCTCGTACACAGCAAAGTTTCCGAATACCGGTGATATCATCGTTGATGGCTGTTCATGATACATCGCTCCTATTGGTTTAATTAGGACCGCATATAGAATAAATGGCACACTACCGAACAGGTAAATTATCATCGAATAATAATATAAATATATAGATTTTTTATCCATTTCAAACCCTCGCTTTTATTGTTCTCTGCAGCATTAAAAATATAATTGCAGCGAACATGAATAAGTTAATTACAAGCACTACTGCCCAGAGACTTTCATATTTAAATGGATACTCCTGGGTAATATACCACATGACAGGATCTACAACAACAAGCTGCAGTATTCCTATCAGATAAACAATATTAGTTACTTTCACTTATCTCACCATCCCTTTTTGCGAATCTCATAGCATATACTGTTATGAAAGAAATGAAGGTTATAGACCACCATAGGTACATAGTCATTAGTCTTGTTTGGCTAAGCCCAGGTTGGGAATAACCCCATACCGTCATAACTGCAAGGCCAATTAGCATAAATATTCCGAACGCTGTAATCCATGGTCTCTCCAGTACTCCCTTATTATGGTATCTGTCTATGAAAGGCAGTATCAGTATGAATATTAGCATGCCAATTATCAGTGGGACTCCTCCAGTGCTCAATCCGTAACCTGCCACATCCATCAGTTTGTAAACAGGAGTTATATACCAGTCTGGTACCGGGAATGTTCCATATGCAAGGGAACCGTATGCTAGTGTTAGTTGCTGCGGGAAAGCTGCCGAAATCAAAAGAATAATTCCGATCATTACAATTCCTGAGAACATTGCATATAGCAGGTTTGTAGGGAACCAGGGTATCATTTCTCCCTTCTTTGGCTTCTCACTTGCCAGACCAGATCTCTCAAACAGCATGAAATGCACAGCGAATAATGCAAGCATCAATACTGAAAACACTGCAACATGAAGTGCTAACAGATGCGAAAACATTGCTGTAGTAGTGTAATTGCCTACCAGTATTGCTTCAAGCCAGTTTATGAATGCACCCGGAAGTATTCTGCCAAGAACACTTCTCTGCATAAATAGAATTCCTATATGCACAGCCGCCATTGCTATTGCAGTATTTGCGAGCATATATCCAAGTATAGCTGTAAATATTGTAAGCAGGAATAAAACCACTCCGAGAATCCACTGAAGCCATCTCCATTTTCCCTTATATGAACCGACAAACCACTGCCTCATCATATGGAAATAAACCAGTCCGATCATGGCATATGCCATGTAAAGATGTGATGTTAGTATTATATGACCAAATGGGACATCTGATATAATGTACTGTGTGGATTGATACGGATCGACCTGACTATAATAAAAGAACAGGACTATCCCTGAAACTATCTGGTAAATAAGTGCTGTGGCAACCCATGCACCTGTCCATTCGTCTAATTTATATCCCCTACTTGTAACCGATTTAAATCCTAATGTATATGAACCATCAGGGAGGTCTTTCTCCTCCTTCATTAAATCGGTTATATTATAATTGTTAGTTTCTGCCTTTTCCATTTAATTCACCTATGAGCTCCCGCTGGAGCTATTTCCGGAAAAACTCCCTTCCCACGCTCCTTCATTGCTCACCACTGTGGTTTTATATAATATTACACCTGTGCTGTTGCTATTTAATCCCTGATATAATGATGGAGACGTCGTCAGCGGTATAGGGCTGGACAAATCTCCTGTATACATCGTGGCAGGATATACAGTAGGAGTCCTGGACGTCCTTATTGCAGTGCCACCGGTCAGATCTTCTGATTTAACCTGTGAACCATAGGTTTCACCTCCAGGGAAGTTCAGATGTGTTCTAATAACGGCATTGGTTGAATTTATTCCATAAGCATATATGTAATTATTACTGTCGGTTGCAAGCATGATTTGCGGCAAAGAATGATTTGCCGGACTCGATGCTGGACCATTATTGTAGAGATTTCTACCGCCCCATAATGGATTGTACTGACTTCCATGGCATTTGCAGTAAATCAGACCATAATTTGGCCACTGTGCCGGTGTACCCGGTGCATCCGCTTTGTATCCGATAAGCTTGGACTCAAAGGGTATGCTCTGTCCTGGATGGTAATCCAGAAAAGGCGGTACACATCCAAGGTGCTGGCATATTCCACTAAGTGCAAGTATTGAATAATTATTTCCATTATAACTTGTATATATTATTCCCTCCATGGGTGCCGTGGAAGAGGGAGGTAGCTGGGCAAATCCACTTGAAGGGGATGTATTGGGTGTTGTAACCTTTACATTCTTTAGAACAAGTAAAAATGTTGGTTCATCCTGCAACGGGTAATTGAAAACAAGTATAGGTGTGCTCGTTGAGGTTGGGCTTGCTGCTGCATATTCTATGACATCTTGTGTTGTAATCCTGTTTCCACTAGGGTCTTCAAGGATAGCCAGAGGAAAATTGTCCATTACAGGAACGCCACGATCGCTTGGTACAACATAACGTTCTATAGATAAACCTCCGATCATCAAGGCTGCTATTGAAAGACCGGCTCCCTTTAGAAAAGCCCGCTTCTCAGGCTCAGGAATGTAGTTCTTATCATTGGCCATGAATGTTTATTTATAGGATATCTAAATGTTTACTTAATTTCTTGAATATGTTCAATAAAAACAAAACATATTTTTAATTCTGAATCAATTATCTATCAGTGATAATTGATGTTTGACTCCTATATGGATATATTGATAATTGCGGTTGTTGCTCTGATTATATTCGGAGGAACAAAGAAGATACCGGAAATGGCGAGAAATTTGGGTAAAGCTACTGGGGAATTCAAGAGAGGCCAGATGGAAATTGAAAATGAGTTGAAGAATGGCACTACAACTCCTACAGCAAACAAAGGGCAGGTTAATTACATGAAAATTGCCGAAGATCTGAACATTGATGTGAAAGACAAAACCATTGATCAGATAATAGGGGAAATCAACGAGAAACTGGGCCACTCTACAAAACCCGTAGAAGGGGCAGTAGAAACCAAGCAAAACTAATATGGAAAACGAATTATTGAATTATCTGATCAAATATTCCGATGAAATAAGATATAGAGCAATTAGAATATTAGCAGTGTTTGGAATTTTTTTCGGTATATTTGTTATTTTCAGAATACAGTATATTTCCATATTCGGTCAGCGATTCCTCTTTTTATATCCGGATCCTCTGGACAATGTCGGTGCTCAGGTACTATACCTGTTGAAATCACATGATTTAACATCAAACACAACATTGCTTGTCCTGAAACCGGTTGACGGTGTAATGGCGGATTTCTATACCTGTATGGCCATATCGTTGATAATATCCATGCCTGTTATTATATACGAGATTTCAAAATTCATTGATCCTGCACTTAAAAACAGTGAAAAGGAATTATTAAGATCAATAATTATACCTGCATCACTGCTTTTCTTCGCTGGAGCCTTTGTAGGAATTTATTTCATTGCTCCTGTCCTGTTCAGAATCTTTGCAGATTTCGATATCGGTGTCGGTGCTGATGTAACCATGGGAATATCCAGTTTCGTTTCCTTCATTTTTATGTACACTATAGCCTTCGGGCTTTCCTTTGAAATACCTGTATTCATGGTTGGTCTGAGCAGATTCGGTATAGTCACAGCCGATACATGGAAGAAGAACTGGAGATATGCGGTTATAGGAGCACTTGTTTATGGCATGATTTTTTCACCTGGGGTTACAGGGTTTACCATGGTTGTAATTGCAATACCCATGATTGCGCTATACTTTGCTGGCATTCATTTCTCCATAAAAGCAGAGAAAAAATTCGAATCAGAAAATACATATTCAAACAGTGCCGATCAGTGAAAGGCCTTTTATTTCTAATTTACCACCGATTTTATATTTTATTTTTACTTTCTGTCTGTCCCTGTTAATTGAATTATATACTTCCTGCTGCATTTCAATTTTGACAGGATTTTCAATTCTGTAATTATCAATGGATGTAAACCCGTCAATGATTGTGCATACCGGTTTCTTGATAAGTGGGCACATTTCATCCGTGCAGGGACCCTGGATAGTCATAATAGATATTGATAGAACCCTGTGTCCTATTAATTTAACCTCTTTATCCCCAATTTCAATTGAGCCATTACCGACTCTGATCTGCATAATAGATTATAGGCATCGATTATTAAAGTGTTTTTACGTGCATTATGCTTAATATGAATTAAGAAGATAAAGCAACATGAATTTATACTATTTTATATTCTAGAAATATGCATGACAAAATAAGTTATAACGAATCAAAAGTCCTGAGACTCCTGATGGAAGATTCCAGAATGTCCATCCTAGATATCTCCAAAAAGCTTGCATTGAACAGAAATACGGTATCAGGTATCATAAAAAAATTAAACAGTAACATTATAGATAGATACACAGTGGAGACAAAAGAACCTGAAAACAGCCTTTATATTATAATTGAAACAGAGGACATTAATAGTGTCGATCAGGATAAAGTTATAGAATATTTTGAACTGGCAAATGGCAATTATATTGTAATAATGAACAGGGATGCCCTGATAGGGAGTATCAACTACACATCTATTAATATGGCATACCGCCGTGTGATCAATAAAATTCCATCCAGAATAGAACTCTACTGTGATTATTGCAGGGGAACAATAGCAGGAAAACCTCAAACATATGAAACTGCAGATGGAACATTATACTTCTGCTGCAATACATGTAAAAGTGATTACATTGATAGACTCGGTGCAGTAAAATCCATCAAAAAATAGGCACTTTGCCCAGTGAATATATAAATAGTCCTTATTAATCAGAAAATATGGCAACGGATCCAGTTTGTGGAATGAAAGGAAAGAAAGAGATATCCAGTGAGTATGGTGGAAAAACATATTATTTCTGCAGGGAGGGATGCAAGGAAGAATTCGAGAAAAATCCCTTAAAATATATCAGGTGAATAGATGGCCGTGGATCCTATTTGTGGTATGTATGTATCAGAGGATTCCACAATATATTCAGATAGAGACGGAGTCAGGTATTACTTCTGTTCTCAGGGTTGCAAGGAAAAATTCGATAAACCGGAGGAAGAAGATAATGCTCTAAAGACTAAACTCATTATTGCTTGGCCATTTTCCCTGGCAGTTATCTTTATCGACTATCTTCTGGTTTTCCCATTCAAAAATTTTGTTTTGCTTATACTTGCCTTGCCGGTTCAGTTTTATGTGGGACTCGGCTTTTACCGTGGCGCCTATGAAGCTATAAAGGATAAAATGGGCAATATGGACCTACTGATCTCACTTGGAACCCTGACAGCATTCTTCTTTTCCTTGATAGTAACAGTTGATCCGTATTTGTTTCCGGTACACTATACCTATTATGATGCATCCGTTTTTATAATAACGCTGATTCTTACAGGAAGCTATATAGAATCACTGACTAAGAAAAAGGCAAATTCTTCTGCAACAACTCTCTTATCCCTTCTGCCTGATAAGGTACACATACTGAAAAATGAGAAAGTTGTTGATTCTCCAATAGAATCGATGGTACCTGGAGATACTATACAGGTAAGGCCCGGTGAAAACATACCAGCTGATGGTATCGTAATAGACGGATCTTCCGAGGTTGATGAATCCATGGTTACCGGTGAAGGTGATCCGGTTCTGAAGAACAGCGGGTCAGATGTAATCTCCGGAACAGTTAACCTGAACGGAATTATCACGGTTTCAGTGAAAGAAACAGGAAGCAATTCCACTGTAAATAAAATTTATTCAATGATACAGATGGCATCCATGGGGCGTGCAAAAATCCAGAAAATATCTGATATATTCTCATCATACTTTGTGCCCATAGTTCTTGTTGCTGCAGGGTCATCAGCCATTTTCTGGTACTTTTATTTGAGATCCCTTGGTGATCCTTTATATTTCATAATCTCAGTACTGGTGTTTGTTTCCGTGGTTGTCATAGCATGCCCCTGTGCAATTGGGCTTGCAGCACCAATTACCCTTCTCATCTCATCCAATGCCTCTTCCAGGGACGGGATACTGATCAAAAATTCCAGCTCCATGGACAGGCTCTCAAAAATAGATACAGTGATATTTGATAAGACAGGCACAATTACAGATAATACGCCAAAAGTTACACGGTTCACTACCCGTGGTGATGAAAATCTGGCAGTTTCACTTCTTTATTCGATTGAATTCTTATCAAATCATCCGGTTGCCATAGCCATCAGAACATATCTTCAGGGTAGAAATCCGGAAAAGGTTGAAATAAAGGAATTCAAGGAAATTCCAGGAACAGGTGTAAGTGGTGTATATGATGGAAAAACTGTGGAGGTCAAGAGGTTGGAAGGGCACACATCATTGTTTCTCGATGGAGGAGAGCTTGCCTCATTTGAGATCGAGCATTACATGAGAAAGGGGATAGAAGATGACGTGAAGAATCTTATCAGGAATAATATAAAGGTCATGATTGTTACAGGAGATACGGAAGAAAATACATACAGAATTGCCCATGAACTGGGAATAACAGAATATTATTGCTCAATGAAACCGGATTCAAAGGCCGAAATTGTGAAAAAGGAACAGGGAAGTGGAAGGTATGTTATGTTCGTTGGTGACGGTATAAACGATACAGTTGCAATGAAAACAGCCGATGTGGGCGTTGCCATGGCTTCAGGTTCAGACATAGCCAGTGCAACAGGCGATATCATACTTTTAAATAATGATCTTAAAAATATTATGAGAAGCATATATATCGGAAAATATACTATAAAAAAGATAAAGCAGAATGTGGGATGGGCCATAGGATATAATTCTGCACTTATTCCGGTTGCGGCGGGAGTCCTTGTACCCTTACTTGGCCTTGGTATTTATTATGTGCTTCCCATATTCGCAGCCCTTGCAATGGGACTGAGTTCTACTACTGTAGTACTCAACTCACTCAGACTACGAACAAGGCTTTCAAGAAATGTTGATACTATAACTATTTAAAAATTTGATTTTAACTGAGTATTTGGAAAATTCGATAAATTTATAAGTATTTTCATAATTGATATAAATGGAATTGAGGGTTATAGGAATATCAGAAGGACGTAGAATACCAGATAAATTTACCTGTAGCGGAAAGGATTATTCTCCCAAGATAGAGATACACGATAGAAATGAAGAGGGTTATTATTTTATTGTTATGAATGATCCGGATGCTCCTTCAGGTCTGTTCACTCACTGGTTAATATATAATATACCGGCAGGAATAGTCATGCTGGATGAAAACATAGGCGATGAGGAAATAACGGATGAGGGATATTATCAGGGCATGAACGATTTCGGCGAACTTGGATACAGAGGTCCATGCCCTCCAAGGGGCGATGGAGATCACAGGTACTTTATAAAAATTTATAGAATGAAAGAGGCCGTAAGCAGGAAAAAAATTGATGCTGAGAACGCGTATAAAATCCTGGATAAATTGACGCCTGAAGCAGAATTTTACGCAATTTACAGCAGGGAATAGATTTATTCCATGGCCTCCAGAGCGCCTATTAACTGGCTGTACGCCTCGGGGAAATCTTTGCCTGTTATGCATACCCTGAGATACGTTCCAGATATTCCGAAGTATCTGGCCGGTAACGCTATGATACCTTTATCTGCAAGTTTTTCGCTGACAGATTCGGAATCTTCTTCCGTATATGCAGAATAATCAACAAATGAAACAGGTAATGCCAGTGGCTTTTTCCCACCAAAGAATTTTAATTTACCATTATCATTTAAAAGAATGCTATGGTTTTTCTCTATGATTTCCCTTACCTTTGATAATAATTCATCGTGCCTTTTTAAGACCTGATAGCCTGCGGAAATATTCAGAGCCGAAACATCTTCTGTAAT
>JAKAAK010000098.1 GCA_021797025.1 Thermoplasmata archaeon | reverse complement strand
ATTAAATATTAAATTAAATATTTATAAAGAATTTAACATATGTTATCCTAGTTAAGTCTAAACCTCCATGTAGTTAGATATATCTTCCATTTCCTTATGAATAATTTTCCTTTTAATATATATATATACTCCAAGTGCTATCCAGAATATTACAAAAATAATTGGGGCCGCCTCGAATGGAAAAGCTATTCCTAGTAAGGAATAATAAACCGCTATCAAAGTCAGTATTATTGCTCCCAGAGGAATTATAAACCAGGTGAAATATTTCATTAAATTTATTGTTCCAAGCTTTTTACTTTTTCCAGAAAACATCAAAGAGATACTTGTAATCCCGTGAACCGACAAGGCTGCAAGTGTGGTGAGGACTCCCAGAAATATGTAAGCGTCAACAATTCCAGTTGTCAACCCATATGCGATAGTTAAAATTATCGTAGTAATGGTAGCCATAATTACTGTAATTCCCACTATTAAAGCGATGCCCATAGTTGGAGAACCTCTCTTTTCACTAACTCTTGAAAATTTTTCATGGATCAATTTATCTCTACTCATTGCGAAAATAACTCTACTTCCAGAAGTAAGAAAAGCGTTAATTAGTGTATAAGCTGCTATGTCGTAAAGCAAAACCATAACGGCGGTACCAACAAATCCAACGTATTTTGACGAAAGTATAACGGCAGGAACTACTGCAGAAACAAAAGATGACATATCAGAAATTCCCCAAGCAACTGTTGTGGCGTAAGACGCATAAATCCATGCAAACGCACTGAGAATGAAGATTCCTATAATAGCTAGTTTCATGTTACGTCTAGGCAGTTTTGCTTCTTCACCTAATGATAGAATAGTTCCATAGCCTGAATATCCCAGATAACCAATTGCAGTAAATCCTAAAAATATGCCTGATGCCCCAACATACGGAGTAAATGGCTTGAAGCTATTATCAGGTGCTTTTACAACAAAAACACTAGAAATAACTGCAAGGACTATTATCTGAGCCAAACCCAAGATTACCATAGTTTTTACACTTGGTTTTATACCTAGATACATACCTATGATCACTACAACCATTATTATTGTAATGTAAAAAATACCCAGCCACCATGGTATATTTATATGAAATACCTCATTTATAGAACTTGAAAATCCAAATAGGTAAAACAAAACAAGCCCTGCTGCATTAGCAGCAGCATAAAATACATATGTATAAGACGTAAATGCTGAAATCGGTTTTCCTAGACCATGTTGCACATATCCATAATATCCTTTTGCGCTTGCGATATATTTCGAATATTGGTATACTGTGTTTGCAGAGAGTAATGCCCCAGCTAGACCTACTACAAATACTAAAGCCATAGCACCATAGGCAAATTCAGCCGCACCAATTAATGCAAAAAATATTCCAATAGGAGCAATACCCCCCAACCCCTGGAACATCAAACCGAATAAACCTATCTGGTTAGATTTCAGTGTTTTTTTATTTGTTTCCATATGGAATCAAATCATATCTAATATTTATAGTTTATTATCTATACGATTATTATGATATCCCTAATTGAATTTCTATTTAAAGATTACTTAAATATCTTACCAGTTTCCAATATTAAAACATTTCCCTTCAATTCTTAATCAAATCTGTTATTATTTACCCTATATTTCATGATAATTATTATCATTGATAGATTAATTACCAACCAATTGATATAAAATAAAGAGCAAATTCTAGAAATATTAGAAATTCTTAAATGAAAGTTTATAATATTTACTAGCAAAGGTGTAAGGCTTTCCCGTATGGGGATGCCTTACTAATTTATTTTAACTATATCCTGGATAGATTAAGATGGTAAATATTATTGAAATATCTTATAAACCCATGCCTTATACCCCTTATAATCTCAGGGAATGAGATCATAATTCCAATGGATTCCATTATTTTATTTACAATAATATATGCAATCATGTATGAGAATATTTGTATTATTGTTACGTTGATAGACTTTGATAATAAATGATCCATTTTAAGCTGAGATTTCATTCTCTTAAATAATTCCTCTATATTACATCTTAAATTGTATGCATAATAAATATATTTATCAGGTAAATTCATTATGTCTGTAATATATTTATACTCAGAACCATCAACATTTACCCTTACAATCCTTAAATTCAATCCATTATTCATTGTTACCATTTCATGGTTATTGACTCTCCCCGATTCAGTGTATACAGCATTCCTTTTTATTCTGGAAACAAATAATATATTTTCATCGGCAAGTTCACTGAACCTATTTAAATTATAATAGCCCAAATCAAATACCAATATGGATGAATATAATATTTTACTATCTATATTATTAATCATATTATCAAATAATGATGAATCATTTACATTTGCAGATGATATCTATGCATTCAGTGGAACTGCAAATGGAAATACTATGGCAGGAATATGTATCTTCATTCCATTTGATATACCTTTATAGCTTCCTGAACCATTTATTAATGTTTTAATGAATGTTGAATCTATTGCTGATACATATGTATTTACTGTACATTTTATAATCATGTGCCTTGATGTATGGATTTAATAATTTATAGAAGAGCTGTATAAATGGTATGTAAAATTTATTATTATTAAGCTTTGATAACCATGATTTGCTTATTCCATTTTCAATGGAAGTATCGGTTAAATCACAACCATGCAGTGCACTGTAAATTAAATAATATACATGGTCAATGAATTTAATCCTCTTTGAGTTTATGTCAATATTCATTGATTCTGCTATTTCACTGGCTGATTTATTCAGTATATCCTTCACTGTTTTCATAATAATTAAAAATTAAATTATCCTATAAATATGACATGATAGGACAATATTTAAGTATTGGAAACTGGTAAGATAATCTGTATGATATTCCGAATGTTTAAAAGAGTATGAGAATCTTAATGATCTGTCTATCTACGTGTTTTCTCTTTCTTTCTCTATGCGAAAATAGAAACTAGTTTTAGCATCATAAATATTTGTATCTTACAATAAGTTTAAATAAGAGATAGCATTAAATTTTATGGTAAAAATGAAATTTAAAGATAGTTATACAGGTTATCATTCTTTTGACTATTTAGATTCGAATTTAGATTTTCATAAGTTTGACTTGGCACCGGAGGTAGATAGGGTTGCATCAGAGAGAGTTCAAATTTCGAGGAATGAGGAGGACACTGTGGAGGAACTCTGCGAAAAGTTTACAATGGTTTCAATGCATGATCACCCTTTTGTATTGCCCAAGGACCTTAAAAATGTCTATGAATATATAAAACGAAATCATATATATACTGGGTATTCAGGGCTTGCGATGTCTGGTCTTTCAGGCGTTTTCGATGGTCTTCTGAATAGTTTTAATTTAATCAATTCAAATGCGCCATGGAATTGGAATTCGGTTATCAGTGAACTTGGAATGAAACTATGTGATATTGAACATCAAAATTTTGCAATCAAGGCCTCGAGAGTAGCAGATATATATAAGGCGAAAAAACAAAAACAAATTGCTATAATCCCACACTTAGAAGGGGCGGGGATGATAGAAAATGATCTTGATAGAATAGACATATTGTATGGGTTAGGTATAAGATGTATTGGACTTGTATATAGCGAATCAAATTACTTAGGCTCTGGCTTTAAAGAAAGGAAAGATGGGGGTTTAACAGATTTTGGGTACAGGGCAGTTGAAAGATTTAATAAGATTGGAATGACTATTGACTTAGCACATGTAGGAGATGAAACAAGTATAGAGGCTATATCCGCTAGCAAAAAACCATGCCTCATTACACATGCGGGATGTAGATCTTTGTGGGATACAAAAAGGATGAAACCAGACAATGTCCTTACTTTGCTTGCTGAGAAGGGGGGTGTGTTGGGCATAGAGGCCGCACCCCACACAACGTTGAGTGAAAGGCATCCCAAACATTCAATATACAGCGTAATGGATCATTTTGTGAAGGCTGTTGAAATAATGGGGATAGATCATGTAGGATTTGGTCCTGATACTATGTTTGGGGACCATGTTGGTATGCATCATTTGTTTTCTAGAGAATTAGGGATAAATGAATCTCTTTTAGCAAAGAAATATGAAGAAGTGCCCTTTGTCAATGGTTTGGAAAATCCTTCAGAATTTGTGAATATAGTAAGGTGGCTTGTTAAAAACGGATACAGTTCTAGTGAAATTGAGAAAGTAACTGGAAAAAATGTTCTACGTGTTCTTAGTGAAACATGGGCCTACGGCGATATAAATTGATATTAGTCACGGGTTCATCAGGATTTGTGGCAGGGAGCTTTATAGATAAATTTAGTAATTCGGAAAGTATCTTGGGTGTAGATTTAAGAAAGAGAGAAAATTTATCCAAAGAGATAATTTGTGATTTAACATTGGAAAATTCATTGGAAGTTCTTCCTAAGGATGGGGAGATAAGCGCGATCTTGCATTCAGCCGCAATAATATCCCCTAAAGAATGTGAATTAAGACCTTATTTAGCTATGAGAACCAACCTGCTTGGTACTTTGAACATGCTTGAGTTTGCACGCAAAAATGATGTTGCACGATTTGTATATATAAGTTCTGGTGGTGTATACCAAAATAGTAAGCCATCTGATGATGTTACGGAGGAGTGGCCATTAAATTTGAATGGTATATATTCTATTTCTAAAATTTCATCAGAGGATCTTGTCAGGTATTACTCTAAGCAATATTCTATAGACTGTATCTCATTGAGAATCACGGCTCCATATGGTCCACATATGGTTCCGAAGCAAGATATACATATTCCAGATGCATTAAATAGACACACATTGATATTTGCATTAAAATGCATAAACAATGAAAATATTTTTATGCCTGTTGGGGGAGACCATACTATTAATTATACGTACATAGAGGATATAACTCAAGGAATATATAAATCAATTCATTCAAAGATAAAAGGCTACGAATGTTTTAATATAACAAGTGGATTCAACTATACTATTAGGGAGCTTGGTGAAGCAATCAAATCCTTATGCCCACAAATTGATGTCAAAATAGGCCCAGGCAATTTACTCAATTCATACGATACAAAGGATCCATTAAACTCAAAATTACATATACAGCAAGGAAAATTCAATATATCTAAAGCAAAGAAATTATTGGGGTATGAGCCACAATATAATTTAAAGCGTGGTATGCAGGATTTAATTAAATATTTAAAAGCTTAATTTAAAAATAGATTAATATTTGCATGATTTCTATACTATTTTAGTTTCATTCATTTATACTTATGTGCAAAATACTTTATTGAATTTAGCAAGTTTATAATCTTTTCCAAATTTCTTTATGTTAAATCCATATGATAATATTCTTTAGGTACGCTTACGCGTTGAATTTAATGAACTATCACCATGTTTCTCGCTCTTTAGCTGTTAGAAACCCCTAGCTATCCATTACATATAAATAATATTGACCACACCCGGAAATGACCCGCTTCGAGTATACTTCTACATAATACAACTAAATTTACCTTTAATATAACCCTAATAATTAAATGGAACCTCAGGAGGAAGAGGTCTTTTAATCATATAAGGCGCATTCTTATTTTTTAAACAATAATCAGCTACCTGATCAATAGTTGTAATCCAGAGATCATTATAGGTCTTTGCTGTTTTCATAAGAGTTTCAATAGCTTTTATATAAACCCATCTTCCACTTACAAATGGATGTAAAGTAAGGACAAAAATCCCACCAGAATGATATAATCCTTCTAATTCTCTTTGCCATATTTTAATAACTGTATCTGGATTTGATATAGGTTTTTGCCTATTGGCCTTGGTATGCCCCCAAAACTCAAAATCGTCCAATATCCATTGAACAGGTATTTCTATTATTTCCCCAAATTCTGTTTTTATGATATATGGTTTGTCATCCCCCATAAGGCTAGAATCTGCTATAATAGAATTATTAATAAGGATATTAGGAGTTCTTCTATTCCATTCAAAAGAGGGGCTTCTAAATACATTTGGTACATTATATCCCAATTTCTTAAAAGCATTTATCGATTTTTTAAACATTTCATTTTCCAGTGTATTATCTAATTTATCTAATGTTTCATGCATAAATCCATGTAATCCCAAGCTATGTTTCTTCTCCACTATAGCTTTAACAGAATCAGGGTAGGTTAATGCAGTATAGCCTGGAATAAAAAAGGTTCCCTTTACTTCAAAGTTATCAAGCATGTCGAGGATTTTATAAATACCAACTGTTGGTCCATAAGAACGTTGCACAAGCTCGGCTATTTGATTTCTTGCCTCCTCCGGATTCCTAAAATATTGTGCTGCTTCTCCATCCATATCCCAGCTAATACAAAATGCGGATTTGTACCCAAATGGCCAAACAAATTCAGACATTATATAATATCCGTTTGTTATATATATTTATATCGATTTAAGTTAGCTTTAAATCAACTAGAATTGAATTTCTATTTAAGGCTAATTTAAATGTAATACTTTTTGGCAGAATATAAGATCTCTAGAATAATGTGCTCAATATGGTAATGATTGTATTCAGTCAAAGTGCAACCAGTGATAATTTTTGGCTTAATGAAATTTATAAATTGGCATTTATTATGTAACTTTCAAAATTAATAAGATTTAATCTAGGGCATATATATATGAACACCAAATTAGATATAATAATATAAAAATTGTTAATAAAAGTATATTATAGATCTTCCTCAATCTCTTTTTCTTCTCTTATATAATCAACATCAGTTTCAGGCAATTCCTTGAAATTCCCAGTTTCTTTCATTAATATAAACGCTATTAAAGATACGACTGCTGTAATAATCACGTAAAAGCTAGGTGATAATGGATTTTTAGTAACCGCGATCAATGCTATAGCTATAGTAGGTGCAAATCCTCCGAAATATGCCGTAGAAATGTTGTAGGGAATAAATCCAGAATACCTATCATTAGTTGGAAAACTTTCAGCAAAGAAAGCGACTAAGGTTCCTGACATAAACGCTATGAAGAAATCTAATAATGCTACTAACAACATTACTTCGATAAATCCAGCACCGTGGATAAGATAAAAAATTGGGTAGGTAAGTATTACAAATCCCAAACTTCCAATTATTGGGAATATCCTCCTTTTATGTATTCTATCGGATAATTTTCCAATTACCAAAACAAAAGCCGCAATTATCGCTATCCCAACGCTTGTTACTATGAATGTTTGTGCAGATGTTAGCTTAGTGGTGGTTGATAGATATGTTGGCAAGTATGCTAACATAATGTAAAAGGAAACAGTCCATATAAGTGTTCCACATACAACTAAAATGGTAGATCTTAAATCCTTGGTGAAAACGTTCTTTATGGGATATTTTAAGATTTCTTTCTTCTCTTTTACAGAGGTAAATGAAGTAGTTTCATCCATGTTTCTTCTTAGTATGAAGGCAGTGGGTAAAAGAATTAACCCACCTACTATAAACGGTAATCTCCATCCTATACTGTCCATAAATGAAGCTGCTAGTCCAGATGTGGCTAATCCAGTCAAACTTCCTACTAGAAGTGCTATCAAGATAAAAAATTGCTGGAATGAGCCGTAAAATGCTCTCTTGTTAGAGCCACCAAATTCCGTTAGATACGATCCAACACCTCCCCATTCACCTCCAGCACCAAATCCTTGCATTATTCTAAATACTGCTAGTAAAATAGGAGCCCCCAATCCTAGCGTAACGTAATTCGGAGTCAATCCCGTTAGCATCGTACCAAATCCCATCAACCAAAATGTTATTAAAAGCATCTGTTTCCTACCGATCTTGTCTCCATAATGCGCAAAGACTATACTTCCTAAAGGCCTAAATATATAACCTATTCCAAAAACAATAAAAGTTGCTAAGAGACTGGCCGCAGCAGAAGGAAATATTTCCTTTGAAATGATAATTGCGAAGTACGCATATACTCCAAAATCATACCATTCCATTACATTCCCAATAGATGCCCCCGCTATGTTCTTTCTTATTTTATTTGTATTCATAAAAAAATATAACTGTATGCTATATTTATACTTTATGCTCTATTATTATTTCTGTGATATCCTGAAATGAGTTCCTTAATAAATTTATTGCTTTTCATATAACATACCTTCTTTTTCTCCATATGTCATTGATGGTGTTACCGCAGGTCTTTCATCTATGGATAATGACATATGCCTTCTATTGTAATAATAAACCACTCCTCCCATATGGAGAAGTATAGTTTGAATGCCTTTACTGTACCGTTTAACCTTTCTAGTTTGCCATTAGGTTGAGGATGATCTGATAATGTAATTATTTTACTCCTATGAAAAACCTATACTTAACATCTTTTATGCCTCTCCGGCATATTAAATTTGCTGAATCGTCATGCCCATTAGCATTGTTAGCAATTCTTCTCATGTTATTTATTTTCTTCAATGATAGTTCTTCAAGCCTCCTGAAGTATAATTTATCAGGATTGGTTGTTTCTTTTCTTTCCTGATCAACAAACTTTACATTGTTCTTAAGCATTGAATATATTGTTTCTGCTAATATTCTTGCAATGGCTATTATTGATCTCTTCTTTCCCAGTCTCCTTACTATGCTTAGATATTTGGATTTGAACTTTTTTATAAACTTTATAAGTGAATGCACCGTTTCAACTAAAAAGAATCTTAATATGGAAGGACCATGCTTGGTTATATGCCTCTTTACCTTTTTAGTTCCTGATGAGTATTCACTGGGTATCAGTCCTGTGTATAAAGCAAATCTTTCCTTGTTAATGAATCTTTTTATTGTTCCTATCTCTGATGCTATTCCTGCTGCGGTGTATATATTTATACATGGTATGCTCATTAATATCTTTATATTATCAGTATTGCTAGATGCTAAGTAGATCTGGTTATGGATAGTTTAAAGTTAAACACATCTAAGATATATATATATAACGAATGATTTATATAAATATATAAGGGGTTAATGTAAATGCCTGGAAGAATATGGACTGGTGAGGGGAAATTCAATATTATAATGGAATCATTCCAGAATCCAAATATTACAATAGCAGAAATATGCAGGAACCATGGAATAGCAGTATCACTATTTTATAAATGGAGGGAACAGTTTTTAGAAGGAGGCAAAAAGGGATTGGAAGGAAAGGACTCTGATAAATCCTTAATGAAGGAGAATGAAAAATTAAGGTCAATAATAGGTGAGATGACAATAGAAAATGAATTATTAAAAAAAATTATATGAGGAGGAAAAGGTGAGTTAATGAAATCAATGATTTCTGACTATATAATTGAATAATCTTATAAATACTAAAATTAATACAGTCACACTCTATGGAAAATAAATAAAACAACCGCAAGTAATGATGATGTATACTTACATGAACTCACTTATACACATGCTTATATGCTAAAGCAGAGATTTACTAATAGGGTCTAGTATAAAGAAATCATGGAATTATTAGATACACAAATAAGAAAGCCATAATGTGCAATTACAGTTATTTTACAATAACTAAACATTCTCTGGAAACCCATATTAGAGTGTTCTATTTAGAAAGAAATTTGGTAGGAAAGCCCCTGAAAATATGGAACAGGACATCCACGCATACAAATGTGCAGGATGCTGTAATATCAAATATCAGGCATATACATTTCAGAGGCTATCAGGGCCGTAAATAAAATGGACAAATCTTTGGGAATTAAGCATGGATCCATGTCCCTGGAATACAAATCTGATTTTCCATTGAAGATATCTTCTGGTAATACCAAGGTATCAACAAATGAACTAATAGCCCCGAGGATATCCGAACAGTATGCTGTGAATGCCATGAACAGGGCGGTTATGGACAACGTGAAGAAGACTTAAAGTAAATATTTAACACCATTTTATTATACACTTTAATGGATGATAAGAGATTAAAATCAGTATTATTCCATGCCATTACGGGAATGATGTTTGCTATTCTTATTTTGCTGGTCTTTTACAATGATTATAATTATGGAATGATAGCACTAGCCATATACACTCTTATTATTATTCTAGTTACTTCGGCGGTATGGATCTCTATTTTGTACTGGCACATTGTTAGAAAGAAAAAATAGAAAGGTTGTGTACAATATTTTGTGTAAATATAATTCCCTGTTAATATTAAAACAATAATTTAATTGCAGCGACAAATATGCCATTTGAATCTATGAGCTGATCAAATATGAAGTAAAATAACTTTTTTCTTATCTATATAGAAAACTTTAATAATTATTTAAAGTTATATTTATAAGTATGGATACAAATAATGATAATGTAATACTTTTACTGTAAATTCAAATGACCCTTTACTATTATCCTTAATCAACCTCCATATTTATGTATTTCCTTATCAGCCATTCCTCATTAATATTCATTGCTATTGAATCAACCAGCCTTATCAATGAATCACTATTGAGAAATGCACCTATCTTTTTAGTCCTTCTCTTTAATTCCCTGTTGAATCTCTCTGTTACATTGTTTGTATGTAATCTTCTTTGGTGTTCTTCAGGGAATTATGTGTATGAATA
>JAKAAK010000097.1 GCA_021797025.1 Thermoplasmata archaeon | reverse complement strand
GCGGTGGAGACCTGAGGCTCGGGTATATTATCGCATCCTCAGGGGAGGAGGCAAAAGAGTTAGAAGGTTTCAAGGGGTTAATTACAGAAGATGTTTCGGCTCTGAATATTTCCGCAGGCTATCAGGTATTAAAAAGGCACGATGAATTATTATCAAAGGTAAGGGAAATCATAGAGAAAAACCATAGCATTCTTTTAAATGATAATGGTAAATTAAAATTCTTCGGTGGGAAAAAGCCACTAGCATTACCTGTTTCATTTGTTGATTATTCTGCATATACGGAAGAAGATTCCGAATCTGTCAGTGAAAAACTTGCAGATAAAGGTATCATAGCGTTACCGGCCAGATACTTTGGAATATCTGGAACATATCTCAGGGTATGCATAACAGGCAAAGATTTTCCTGAGGCATACAGCGAATTGGTCGGCGCTCTGGAGGCCATGGAATAAGTTTATTCCCTGCTGTAAATTGCGTAGAATTCTGCTTCAGGCGTCAATTTATCCAGGATTTTATACGAGTTCTCAGCATCAATTTTTTTCCTGCTTACGGCCTCTTTCATCCTATAAATTTTTATAAAGTACCTGTGATCTCCATCCCCTCTTGGAGGACATGGGCCCCTGTATCCAAGTTCGCCGAAATCGTTCATGCCTTGATAATAACCCTCATCCGTTATTTCCTTATTTCCCATGTTTTCATCCAGCATGACGATTCCTGCCGGTATATTATATATTAGCCAGTGAGTAAACAGACCTGAAGGAGCATCCGGATCGTTCATAACAATAAAATAATAACCCTCTTCATTTCTATCGTGTATCTCTATCTTGGGAGAATAATCCTTTCCGCTACAGGTAAATTTATCTGGTATTCTGCGTCCCTCTGATATCCCTATAACCCTCAATTCCATTTATATCTATTATGAAAATACTTATAAATTTATCGAATTTTCCAAATACTCTGTTAAAATCAAATTTTTAAAGAGTTATGGCATCAGCATTTCTTGAAAGCCTTGTTCGTAGTCTGAGTGAGTTGAGTACTACAGTAGTAGAACTCAGCCCCATTGCAAGGGCTGCGAATATGGGCAGCACATAATAAATACCGAGGCCAAGTAGGGGTACAAGGACTCCTGCCGCGACTGGAATAAGTGCAGAATTATATCCTATGGCCCATCCCACATTCTGCTTTATCTTTTTTATAGTGTATTTTCCTATGTATATGCTTCTCATAATATTTTTAAGATCATTATTTAAAAGTATGATATCGCCTGTTGCACTGGCTATGTCTGAACCTGAAGCCATGGCAACGCCCACATCGGCTGTTTTCATTGCAACTGTATCGTTTATACCGTCACCGACGAACATAACATATCTTCCACTCCCCTGTTCCTTTTTGACAATTTCGGCCTTTGAATCAGGTTTCATTGAACAGTAATATTCTGTTATTCCCAGTTCATGAGCAATTCCGGATGTATTTTCTTCCGTATCTCCTGTGACAATCATGACCTTTATATTATTCCTGATAAGATTCTTCACGTCATCTTCTATCCCCTTTCTCATATAATGCTCAATCTCAAGTGAGGCAAGTTCTCCTCCATCCAGAAACAATGATGTGTGCCCTTCCAACCTCTTGACCTCTACAGTTTTTCTATCATATACACCACTTACACCTGTTCCTGGAATTTCCTTGAATTCCGTTATTTCAACCTTTTCCGGGTTTTTATTTTGGAGATATGATCTGATGGCCACTGCAACAGGATGATTTGATAAGGATTCGATCGAATAAAGAAGCGAAACTGCCAGATTTTCATCACCACGGGTACTGAACTTTGTAACTTTTGGTGTATTATCTGTAATTGTGCCTGTCTTATCGAATATCACTGTATCTATTTTTGAGAGCCTGTCCATGGAGCTGGAGTTTTTGATCAGTATCCCGTCCCTGGAAGAGGCATTGGATGAGATAAGAAGAGTAATAGGTGCGGCAAGCCCTATTGCACAGGGACATGCTATGACAACCACAGAAACAAACACCAGTACAGAAATTATGAAATATAAGGGATCGCCCACAGACTCCAAATAAAAGTACCAGAAAATGGCTGACGATCCTGCAGCAACAAGAACTATGGGCACAAAGTACGATGAGAATATATCAGATATTTTCTGGATTTTTGCACGCCCCATGGATGCCATCTGTATCATTGAATAAATTTTATTTACAGTAGAATTGCTTCCCGTTTCTTTCACCGAAACCGTGATAATCCCGTTCAGGTTAACTGTTCCGGAGATTACATCGGACCCACTGTTCTTGAGAACCGGATCACCTTCACCGGTAACCATGGACTCATCAACCTCGGAGGATCCATCTATTACGGTACCATCCGCGGGTATGTTTTCACCGGGCCTTACCTGTATAGTATCTCCAGGTACCATTGATTCTATGGGAGAATCAACAACTTTCCCATTTTTCAGTATGTGCACCTTATCAGGCAGCAGGGATAAGAGAGTTGTTGCAGAAGAATTTGCCTTTTTCTTAGTCAGTGATTCTATATAGCTTCCTGTAAGAATCAGCGTTATTATAAAAACAGATGCATCGTAATAGGTGTAGTGTACAGGAAACAAATCCGGATCAACTGTTACTATTAGGGAAAAGAAGAATGCTGTCAGGGTTCCCAGCGATATCAGTAAATCCATATTGCCCATTTTATCCTTTATGGCTTCATAGGCGCCACGGTAAAAGCCCAGTCCCACATAAAACTGAACCGGCAGGGCAAGGATAAGCAGAACAAAATTTTTGAACGGAAAAACCAGAAGATAGTCGATAAAAATAACTGCCAGGGAAAATGGCCATGCAATAATAAGTTTGGTCTTTAGAGCATTATCTTCTTCCTCTGGTTTGTCAAATTTTTCCTTGCAACCCTGGGAACAGAAGTAATACCTGACTCCGTCTCTATCCGAATATATTGTAGAATCCTCGGACACATACATACCGCAAACAGGATCCACAGCCATTTATTCACCTGATATATTTTAAAGGATTTTTCTCGAATTCTTCCTTGCATCCCTCCCTGCAGAAATAATATGTTTTTCCATTATACTCACTGGATATCTCTTTCTTTCCTTTCATTCCACAAACTGGGTCTGTTGCCATAATTTAGAATTGATAAAGTCTATTTATATGTTTACAGGGCAGAATGCCTATTTTTTTATGTGTTTTTCTGTGTTTTCTCTATTTGCATAATCACCCTTGCAGGTGTTGCAGCAGAAATATAATGTTCCCTCCACAGTATCATATTTCAGGGGTTTCCCAGCTATTATACCTCCACAGTAATCGCAGTAAAGATCTATTGTTGGTGGAATTTTGTTGATAACTCTGTGATGTGCTAAATCAACCTGTTTATAACTTATACTAGCTCCAATTGCTTCCCTGTTCATTATAACAGTATAGTGGCCGTTTGCCAGCTCGAAATATTCTATAACTTTATCCTTATCCACGGAATTTATGTCATCTGTCTCCATAATTATGTAAAGGCTATCCTCAGGTTCTCTTGTTTCCAGTGTGTATCTTTCTATGATGCTGTTGTTCAATTTTTTAATAATGTTTGATACAGTATTCCTGTTGAGCCCGAGTTTTCTGGAAATATCAAGAACTGGCATTCGTGAGTCCTCCATTAAAAGCCTCAGAACTTTTGATTCGTTGTAGGTTATTTTATCTTGCATATTCCATTATTATTAAATAATATAAAATCATATTGCTATATTTTATTGATTCAAATTTAACATAATGCACATAATAACACTTTAATAATACATATGGATAATCTCTTATGAAAATACAGGTGGGTAATGGTTCAATCGAAATCGGAGACAAAGAGTTTAACCTAATAGGAAATAGAGTTCTATCAATATCAGTTACCACAATACAGGGCCCGTGCACTGATAAAATGTGCCCCCTAATTAAAAAACCTGTATGCACCATCATCGATCATTTTAGTCAAAGCAGTGATTATAGAATAGAGAATCCTTTACAGATTGAGATACAGCAGGAAGTATATAATTCTATTAATAGGGAAAGGCAGACGATAAAAATAAAATATAAAATTGGAGGAAAATTTGAAATTAAGGGTCTATCACTGATCGGCACTGTTTGAATAGGTATTTTCTGCCTCGAATTTTTTCTCCGCTTTAATGGAGAAATGTATTCCTGCAAAATATAGGGCAATCATGGGTATGGCTATTACAACCATGGTGAATCCAGTAACGCCCGGTGAGAATATCATGCCATAAACCAGTGCACCTATAACTGCATATCTCCAGTTCTTTTTCCATGTATCCGCTGTGACTATGCCGAACCTGCTCAGGCCAACCATAAACACAGGTATTTCGAAGGAAAGCCCGAAAGCTATGGTATACATGAATATGAAAGAAACAAAACTGGATATTCCCATAGTTACATCTGCACCCACACCTATATCAAAATCTGCAAAAATTCTGAACAGGACAGGGGCAATGAAATAAATGCCCACAAATGCCCCAGCAAAGAAGAGCAGGGATGCAGGTATTATTATTGATCTTAAAAGCTCCTTTTCACTGTTTTTAAGCGCCGGATCAATAAACTTTGAAACTTCATAGATTATAACCGGCATGGAAATTATAAGGGAAATGGCCATACATGTATAAAAATCAGCCATTACACCATCAACCGGCTTCAATACGAGGAGTGTTGTATTAGATGTAAGATCATGGGATTTTAAAAGGTATAATACCTGGGCTCCCACATTATCCAGTGGATCCGGATACAGAAAAAGGAATCTCTGACCGAATATAGAAATATACTGTATCTTGAAAATTACGAAAATCCCAAAAAAAGCAGCGAAAACTGCCAGTATCCTGATAGCCCTGTACCTAATTTCATCAGAATATTTAACCAGATAGTTCAATAATTCGTTTTCCATATTAGTTTTGCTTGGTTTCTACTGCCCCTTCTACAGGCTTTGCGGAGCTGCCCAGTTTTTCATTGATTTCACTTATTATCTGGTCTATTGTCTTGTCTTTTATATCTATATTCAGATCTTCGGCAATTTTCATGTAATTTATCTGACCTTTGTTTGCCTGTGCAGTGCTTGTCCCGTTTTTCAACTCATTTTCAATTTCCATCTGGCCCCTCTTGAATTCTCCAGTTGCCTTTCCCAAATTTCTTGCCATTTCCGGTATCTTCTTTGTTCCGCCGAATATGATCAGCGCAACAACCGCAATTATCAGTATATCCATATACGAGTCAAACATTAACTATCACTTTTTCATAATTAACTTGGAATTAAAAATATGTTTTGTTTTTATTGAACATATTCAGGGAATTAAGTAAACATTTAGATATATTATAATTCATCATTCATGGCCAATGATAAGAACTATATTCCTGAGCCCGAGAAAAGGGCTTTTCTGAAGGGAGCAGGCCTTTCAATAGCAGCACTGATGGTTGGAGGATTATCTATGGAACGTTACGTAGTACCAAGTGATCGCAGTGTTCCTGTGATGGATAATTTTCCTTTGGCTGTTCTGGAAGACCCCAGTGGAAATAGGATTACAATAAGTGATGTTATAGAATATGCAGCGGCTACCCCGAATTCAACAAGTACGCCGATACTTGTTTTCAATTATCCCTTGCAGGACGAGCCGACATTTTTAGTTGTTCTGAAGAATGTTAAGGTCACAACGCCCAATACATCCCCTTCATCTGGATTTAATCCTGTGTCTCCATCTTCAACGGCACCCATGGACGGTATAATTTATGTACATGACTACCAAGGTACAAGCAACAACTATTCAATCCTTGCCCTGAGTGGAATATGCCAGCATCTTGGATGTGTTCCGCCATTTCTGGATTACCACCCTGGAAAGAGCATACCGTTTGAGTCAAAGCTGATTGGATACAAGCCTGACGCGCCGGGTACACCGGCACAGTGGCCGGATTACGGTTTGATATACTGCAAGTGCCACGGAAGCCAGTACAATCCGGTATGGGGAGGAAGAAACCTTTACAATAACGGTCCTGCATCCAGCCCTGCAAATCATTCCCTGCCACAGATTATGCTGGCAACAGACAGTAATGGATCCAATGGAGGTGGCAATATATACGCATATGGTATTAATTCAAGCAATGCTGTTATTAGAACACATCTGAAATTCCCTGGAGGTGAAACTTATGGTTCGCAGGTTAAAATAGAAGATCTAACAGGCGGCACTGCAATAAGGACTTCCAGAACCCCCACTAGTTATCCATCAACAATGTATACGGGAGAGGTAAATAATACCAGCTCTTCTAATTATAAAAGCCTGGGCACTTCATCTTTGGGATTAAATAGCAACAGCAGTGGTATCATATTATATAGGACTACAGTAGTCAGTAACCAAAACGATAGCGCTAATAATTTAAACTGGAAAGGAAGCTTTTCAGGAAATAGCTCCAGCGGGAGCTCATAGGTGAATTAGATGGAAAAGGCAGAAACAAATAATTATAACATAACCGATCTGATGAAGGAAGAGAAGGAACTTCCAGATGGTTCTTATACTTTAGGATTTAAATCAGTAACAAAAAGAGGTTACAAGATAGATGAATGGACAGGTGCGTGGGTTGCAACAGCACTTATTTACCAGATAGTTTCTGGAATAGTCCTGTTCTTTTACTACAGCCAGGTTGACCCATATCATTCTACAGAGTATATCATATCCGATGTTCCGTTTGGGCATATAATATTAACATCACATCTTTACATGGCATATGCCATGATCGGACTTGTTTATTTCCATATGATGAGGCAGTGGTTTGTTGGTTCATATAAGGGAAAATGGAGATGGCTACAGTGGATTATTGGAGTTGTTTTATTCCTGCTCACAATATTTACGGCCATACTGGGATACATGCTTGCAAACACTGCAATAGCAATGGCAGCCGTGCATATCGGTTTACTGTTTATGCAGAGAAGCGTACTGGGCAGAATACTTCCGGGAGCATTCATAAACTGGCTCGAGGCAATACTGATAGGAAATGGAACAACAACAGCCACTTTTTCCCATCTGTTAGCGCTTCACGTTGCGGTGTTTTCAATCTTGATGCTTGCGCTGTTCGCAGTACATTTCATGCTATTTGAGAGATCCGGACTTGCAAGTGAGAAACCAAAGAAGGGAGAGATGATACCATGGTTCCCCACAAACCTACTCTATGCAATGTTTTCTGGAATTGTAATGGTTGGAATAATACTATTAATTTCAGCTGCATTCCCACAACAGCTAACACTTGCATACGGTTCTCTTGCTTATGGGACATTCCCGGTTCCTGACTGGTATATCACACCTGTTTACAAATTAATGGATGTGGCAGGTTACGGTTTGAGCACAGGAGGAGTTCCTCTGATAATAGGCATGCTGGTATTCATACTGATACTACCATTTATAGACAGATACCACAATAAGGGTGTACTGGAAAGGCCATGGATCACTGCATTCGGAATATTTATGCTAATCGGACTGGCAGTCATGACGGTATGGGGCTATTCGCAACCAGGGCTTAGCCAAACCAGGCTAATGACAATGTATCTATGGTGGTCTATAACCTTCATTTCCTTCATAACAGTATATGCCATGAGATTCGCAAAAAGGGATGGTGAGGTAAATGAAAGTAACTAATATTGTTTATCTGATAGGCATACTGCAGCTTGTTGTTGTAGACCCTATCATGTGGTATATTACCCAGGAGTATCCATTTAAATATGAAAGCCTCTGGGCAGTAGTGCTTGTAATTAATTTATTCATGTTCGCAGCTATTATATTTTTAATGCTGCAGAGAACAATAAAGGCGAGGGTTTAAAATGGATAAAAAATCTATATATTTATATTATTATTCGATGATAATTTACCTGTTTGGAAGTGTTCCGTTTATTCTGTATGCGGTATTAATCAAACCCATAGGTGCGATGTACCATGAAGTTCCATCAAAAATGGTATCACCAGTATTCGGAAACTTTGCCGTCTATGAAGAAGGATTGCTTGTAATAACACTTGTACTTGTTATAATATCAATTATACTGTATGCGATTTCTCTTGGGCACAACAGATCCAGAAATGGTAAAATCTCGTCGAGAACAGTAATTGCCCCAATACTTCTGTATGTGTTTACATTTGCTGTTATAGGGGTGGCTTTAATATGATGACAGAAAAATTTGATAAAATGAGAAAAAGTTCGAAGTATATGATGGTAACCGGAATTATATTTCTGATAATTTCAATACCTACATTTTTGGATTACAGTGCATTTCCGACTATTAATGCCCAAATAGGACCACACCAGCTTTCCAGCTGGATATCATTTTTCTTTACTTTTGTCGGTTTTGTACTGCTGGTAATGGCTTTCGGTCAGGAAGATATGTGAGTATTTTATTTTTTTAAATTTAAAAATTATTTACCATAAAATTTTAGAATTTTAAGTAGAGTGAATTAACTAAGGGTAGAATCCATTCATTTAGTTTTAGTTTTTCCTGCCAATTTCCTGAGCCTTTCTGTATGAACCAAGTACTGCATTTGCTATGGCAGTTCTGACGTTGGCTTTTTCCATTTCGTATATACCTGTAACTGTTGTGCCGCCAGGAGTCATAACTTCATCCCGTAGATCAGATGCAGATATTCCCTTTTCCCTCATGAGCTGCATTGTATTTATGAAGGTATCAATTACAAGATCTGTTGCCTGCTTTCTGGGTATTCCTGCCAGTATTCCTGCATTTATCATGGAATCGGCCATGATTGCAACAAAAGCAGGGCCGCTGCCGCTCAAACCTGTAACAGCGTCCATATTGGACTCTTCAACTTTCACATAGGATCCGAATCCTGCAAGGATTTTTTTCAACAGTTCGATCTCTTTATAATCTAGATTTTTGCAACTGTATGCAGTAACAGATTTCTGTACAAGCATGGGTATACTGGGCATTGCCCTGGCAATATGTGATTCCTTTAACTTTTCCTGCATATGATCCAGTGTCACACCGGCCATGAATGATATTACAAGCTTATTTTTGCACGCTGTGCGGATTTCCTCCATTACAGAATCTGATATACCCGGTTTTATGGTTAGAAGAATTATATCTGCATTCTTTGCGTTGTCAACATTATTATCAAAAATTTGAAACCTTTCGTTGTTCCATTTTTTTAATTTTTCAAATGAACCTGAACTCAGGGATATGCTGAAATCATTCTTTATGCCCTCTGCTATGGATTTTCCAACTGTGCCTGCACCTATTATTCCAACTTTCATAAATTATAATTACAGTATATTATATTATTGTTTATACATTGGTTTCCTTCCACGGTTAAGATACCAAGACCCATGCAATATTTCAGATAGTGGAATATATGAAAAATATTAATAACTTCATTTTACATAAAATATTATGTCGTTGCTGTTTGATATAATTGCATTGCTGATAGCTATCGTAATAATTTCAATACCTGCTTATTCAGCCTCTCTCATTGTTGTCAATAAATCCACTGCAAGCTTCGGGAATGCCATTGTTGTAACACTGCTTACTCCAATAATAATTATATTCTTCTCATTCGGTCTTCACTTCGCATTTGCACCTCTGGCCGCCCTGGGAAGCCTTCTTGCCTTTCTGATAACCCTAGTGATTCTTCTCTATGTATATAGCCTTATCTATGAAATCAGCATAGGCAGAAGCCTTATTCTTGCAATAGTTGAGGTAATTATATGGTTTATATTCTTCTTTATAACCGGAATTCTGGTTGCACTTCCAGTGATAATATGAAATCACGATAAAAGAAGAATATCGTTAACGACCTGTGCTGCTGTTTCCAGTGGACCATCATGCTTTTCGAAAACAGTCAGGTCATCGTTATTATCTGTCTTTTCGAGATATCCCATGGACAGTGAATCCATAGAAGCTACGGGATCCCCCTGTTTTATGGAAAATATTTTTGATTCTACAGTGGGTTCTGTACCACCGGCGATATGTGAAAGTACACGGTAAACTTCGCCGGAATTCTTCATATAATTAATATCCTTAATATCATCTATGCCCTCGTATGTAACATCTTTCAGGGTATAATTCTTTCCGAGAAGTGCGTTGGCAATTATAACTGTCTTTCTTGCACCGTCCAGGCCATTTGTATCGTCACGGTAATCTGTTTCAGCGATACCCATATGCTGCGCTGTTTTTACAGCCTCCTGAAAATCAACTCCAGCGATCATTTGATTCAACACGAAATTTATAGTGGAACTTACCTGACCTCTGAATTCCAAAAGTTTTGATGATCTCAATGAATACTTATTGAGGTTGAAAAGTGGAACACCGCCTCCAACAGAAGATTCATATAATATTTTTCTCTTGTATTTAACAGATGATTCCATGATTTCCTTCCAGTGGAGTGCCAGCGGTGCTTTATTTGAAGTTACTATGTGCTTGCCCGCCTCAAATGAATTTTTATACATCTTCATTCCTGCTACTCCATCTTTGGTTGCAGGTGACATATCTACGATGATGTCAGAATTTAAAGAATATATTTCCTCGGGCTTGATTAGATCAGCGACCTCATCCAGTTCCTTTCTCTCCTTGTACATGAGCACCTTGTCCAGATTTAAACCATTTTTATTATATACAGTATTTTT
>JAKAAK010000096.1 GCA_021797025.1 Thermoplasmata archaeon | reverse complement strand
TTTTGTTAGGTATTTCCCTTATGTATGTCTCAACATGGCTGAAACCATAATGCTCAAAGAAATCCTTTATTGCGTCTGATGTGGGGAGTATTACCGAGCTCACTGTCCTATTGGCAACAACATAGCAGGAATACCCAGATGGCTTGATGATCTTGGAAACATTCTTGATTGACATTTGAAGGTCGTTATAAAATGAGGCAACCTCCAATGCCCTTTTATTGTTTTTAGAATCTATGATTTCTATGGCTTTGTTCAAAGAATTGGAAGGGAATTCCGGGATGGACTTTAATTTCATGCCGCCCATGAGCTTCCTATCTACATTGCCATCCGCTAGGGAAAGCCACTCAGACGATAAGCGTGAATATTGGCCGTATGCAACTGTAGTATGGGAATCACCATAAGGCGGGGAAGTTACAACGATGTCAGCGTAATTTTCTTCTATGTCTTTGTTAGGGATTTCATTCACGGAATTGTATCCATAAATCTTGATTTTAGGCATTTTGCTTATTTTATTGAGTTTTCTGGCGAACTCTGCAAGCCCGTAGAGGTTGCGGTGCAGCTTTTCATTCATAATTATAAAAGGGTCTGGGTTCCATTTTTTTAATTTTTCCTGGCTATACCTGAACAATTTAAACTCATTTTTCCTGGTGTTGGAGCTCTCCCTTACTGTTTCACTGAATGCAATTTTAAAGAATAATCCAATATCGCTGCTTTCTATAGAATTTATAAATGCCCTGATCTTCCCCAGTTTTTTGGCAATCCCATCATTGAACCAGAAATCCATATTCTTGATTTGTGGCATGTCTGGGCCTAGGCTATTGGCCTCTTGGTTAAATTTTTCAATGTATTCTTCAACCTGGCTTATATTGATATTGTAATCAGACTTCGCCTCTGCAATGAGCCTTGCCAGTGGGTTCAAATCAGTGCCTATGCCGTCTATCCCATGGAGCAATCCCTCTACTAGCGATGTGCCAGTCCCGCAGTATGGGTCAAACAATGTTTTTGACTCTTTGCCGTATATGGATAGCAATTTATCTGCAACCTGGGGTATCATCCTCGCCGGGTAATCATGGTAAACGTGGGTATACCCTCTAGTATATGCCTTGTTGAATGTCCAATCATCTAATTTTGTTATTATCCTATCACCCTTGATTGTGAAAAGACCAATGGCAGATTCTTTTCATGCACCCTGAAGCCCGTCCCATGGTTCCTCGCCATTGTGCCCTTGTCATGCAACCTCAAGTCTATTAATATAATGCCATTCTTAATGCTTTCCTTTAAAAGGTCCTTTGAGGTGCCTTGCAGCAGCACAGCCTTGTAAAATTCAAACCACTCATCATCGCCCCTGAATTCTGACCTAGCGTAAACCATTACCAGTGCAGGGATTTTATTTGTGAACTGCTCCTGGAGGTCTGCAAACTTCCACCTGACCAGTGTGGAACCATCAATATGCCTCACTGAAACCGCTTGTTCGTCTGCATATAGGAAGAGCCCGGCACTGTTTTGTGTAAAGCCCATTGTAAAATAAAGGCCGAGCCTGCCACTATTGTCCTTTGTTCCATATTTTTTAACAGCTTCCAGCGGATTCATTACCCATGCTCCCCTATTGAAAGTAAAGAGTGTAATCATATTCTCAGAATTGTCCCTATGTGCCTTTAATTCTGCACCTTCTAGGTCTGGAAGCTTAATATTGTTTTCCTTTATCCCTAAGTATGTTTCAAGGGTGTTGCCAATACCTGTGGGGCCCTTCCTCAGAGACTTTATAAATCCCTTTTCCTTGATCTCATTAAATCTTACAATAAATTCATCAATATCCATTAAACCACATGCCTTTATAGTTTGAATAAATTTAAAGGTTTATAGGATTTATTGCTTCATAGATAATAAGCGTATAATGCCTTCATGCGATATTTTTTAAATTATTATTGATATTTCACACTATAACCTTCAAAAGGAAATATCCAAAGTTGCAATCCTCATTAAAGTCATCTGCTATAAGACATGCCCTATTTATCAAAGGGCCATCTTTCCTCTCGGATTTTAAAATACTCTTAACCTGTTCTTCCAATATTTCTTTTGATGTAATTTTTCCGTTTTTTATTTCTTTGTCCTCTGGGTAATTTGTGGATAAAAAAGCAAGAACATATTTGTAAGTTGTTTCTTTGGGCACCCAGGATACCTTCTTTAATTTTTCAATGTCATTGCTGATATATGTACCAGAGTAGAAATAAAAATTCAGAGAGAAATAATTTCCATATTGATTGCCTTCTTTCTTATTTCCCTTTTGATAGCCAACAAGGAGATGCTTCAACTCTATCCAATAAGATACATTGTTAAGTTTAACTTTCAGATCTACCTTTTTTCTTTCCTCATTAGTAACTGGGACTTCCCTATTTTTAGTGGTCATATCATATCTATTCTCTTTAAAATAATGCATAATTTCCCCTCTAAACCACCCCTCTATCTGAATTTGAAGATTAGAGAATAATATCAAATAATCCTTGTTATTATCGATTAACTTTTTATAAAATGATTTTACAGCCTCTTCTAGGTTAATGTTATCCATTATAACTTAAAGGGGAATTCAATAAAAACTTTTACGTCATAATGGACACAAACCTCTCAATTTGGTCAGTTCTAGATATCGACGATTATAAGGTATTTTGCCACATGAGATACGATGCACTATATTTAATTAACTAGGCAACGTATCCATACAGGAAGAATTATATATTATTAATGTACTTGTACAATCAATGGAACCTAATAGTGAATTCCCCTATCTATCCACTAGTATGTTAGATATAGAGTAGGATGGTAAAAGCGGAGAGTTTGATGGTGTACCATATTATATGTATTTATAAAGGGTACCTCTTGTTGAACATCTCTCTAATCTCATCATGGCATTTATAGTATCCGTTCATCTTCCTGAATGCATGCTTAGAATTGAACTCTATAGATTTTATAGTTAATTGCTAACATTATTATGTTTATAAGTATTATAGAAGCATAAAATTAAATAGATATAAATAATGATATTAAATGGTTAACTCTAACACTGATAGTTTAATCCCAAGGCTATACAGGGTAATACTTCCAGTAAACGACATAGAAAAAGCTCAGATATTTTATTCAAAATTATTAAATCTTGAGGGAAAACGTGTATCTTCAGGAAGACATTATTTTAACTGCAGGGGAACAATAATGGCCTGTTTTGATCCAAGAATGGATGGAGATAATTTTGATCTCCCTCCCAATCCAGACTATATATATTTCTCTGTTAAAAATATCAACGATATATATGTAAGAGCTAATCATTCTGGGGCTGAAATATTAGATGAAATAGCTAAGAGACCATGGGGGGAAGTATCTTTCTACATGAAGGATCCTTTTGGGAACAAAATATGTTTTGTTCAAGAGGAAACTGTATTTACTGGAGAATAGGAATTTATATTACTCTAGACTCAAGAGAAAAGTAAATTATAGAAAAAGATGCCATAGAAGCTGCAAGTAGAATAGGCATAACAAGTTTATCATTCATATTTATTAGGACTTCGCACTTATTTACTACAACATTCTCCTCCTTCAATTTTTCCATATCAATTTCATTTGGATAGATCAAAACTTCACATTTCATTTTTACAACTCATTATATTCATTCTAATTTCGCCCCGCATTCCATACAGAATTTTGCATCTTCTGGATTTTTATAACCACATTCAATGCATTGGTATGTCCTACTATTTGTGCTATACTTTTTTTGATTTTGCTGTTCATTGCTTTGTTTTAATATACTATCTACTTTTTTCAACTGTTCAGCAACCTGCCTTCCCAGTGGAGTTAACTTTGTCAGAATGACCTTGCGGCCATGTATTGTAGTTTCGGATTCAATAAGACCAGCATTAATAAGATCATGTAAACTTCTGCTAAGGGAATCAGAGGAGCTCATAATCTCCAGTAAATCAGTTTTTTTGATTTCACCTCTTTCAAGTAAGAATAAAAGAATTTTATTTCCATGTCTTATATCCAGTGGATCTACCATTTCCATAACTGGTATAAACGCTTTACATATAAATTATTGGTTTTACTTTATATTATGCTTATTATTTAGCCAAATGACCAATAGTAATTTATATAACTACCTGATATATTTACAGCAGGTAATCATATTATGGAATCATTATTAAATGAATATTATAAGCCTATTCTGAAATGGGCAGGAGGGAAAAGGCAGCTTCTTCCTGTTCTTCTTAAGAATATTCCAAATAAATTCAATACATACTATGAGCCATTCATAGGCGGTGCAGCCTTGCTGATATCCCTGTATTCATTAAATAAGATTAATAACGCTGTAATTTCAGATACAAACAGAGATCTGTATAATTTATACAGAACCATCAGGGAAGAACCACAGGAATTGATAGATGAACTGAACAATCTAAAGTTCAAAAACAGCAGTGATGATTACTATAAGGCAAGATTATTATTCAACTCTACCGAGGATTCAGTAAGAAGATCTGCTATCCTAATTTACCTCAACCGCCATGGCTATAACGGTTTATACAGGGTTAATTCTAATAACAAATTCAATGTGCCCTTCGGAAAATACAGCAATCCTGGAATGCCCTCTCCAGGAAATATAATGGCACTTTCTAATATCCTTCAATCATGCACTGTAATGAATTCAGATTTTGAGGCAGCAGTTATGAATGCTGTTAGGGGTGATTTTGTCTATTTTGATCCTCCATACATGCCATTGAGCAAAACATCATATTTCACAGGATACACACATTCAGGATTCGATGAAAGGGATCAGGAGAGGCTTTCCAGAACATTTAAGGAACTCTCCAGAAAGGGTGTCTATGTAATGGAATCAAATTCCAGCACAGAATTAATAAGGGAACTTTATAAGGATTTTTACCTAATAGAGGTTGATGCCAGGAGAAATATAAATTCGGTTGGAACTAAAAGGGATGCAGTTAAGGAATTAATAATAACAAACTATGGTGTTTCATAATGCCAGGCGGATCAGGCACAAGGACCGGCACAGGGCAGGAGATAATGATTGAGAGCCTGCTGAAATATAATAATTACACCTATGAGAAGCAGATATTTATAGGAAACCAGCTGTTCAACAACAGGTACAAGGCAGACTTTGTAATAAATAACTCAGTTATAGTGAGTTTAAAATGGCAGCAGGTTCCCGGCACAGCAGAGCAGAAGGTGATATATGAGATAGCATCCCTGATAAAGATAATAAATGAATCCGGCAAATACAATATGGCCTACCTGGTAATAGGTGGAAATGGCTTTTCATCCAATGCTAAGGAATATTTATTCGGCCAGAGGTATGCAGATATACTTAAAAATGGGAATCTGGTAAGAAGCATAAGCGTTGAAGATTTCATTGCAAGATTGAATAATAATAATTTATAATCCCCTTGATTTTACTATAAAATATGTTCCAAGTATGGTATGTCCCTATATTAGGAGGAAATGTTATTATATGTCAACATATACACAATATGGTAAATGCTTGATATATTGGATTTTCTGTTAAATCGGATAATTATCGGAGTTATAGTGGTAGTAATTGCCACTATGATTTTAAAATATATTGAAGTGGAATTAAATAATAAATCAAAATTCTCAAGAGAATTTATTATTAACTCCATATTTAACATAGAAACTTATTATTCTAATTTGATAAGAAAACTTAATAAATATCCAAATATAAAATTTCTTTTGTATGAGACATTCATTATACTAACATTACCTGCTATATATTTTAACTTAATACAAGATTTTTATATTGTTGTTTCTGCAATTTTTGGCCTTTATATAATTTTTTACATTTTATGGTATGCAACACAATATTTCAAAAAAAGAATAGAAAGGAGAAATGACTCTTTGCCGCTAGTAAATATTAGCCTGAAGCGCTTACAATACAACTATGAAGTGAACAATATATTATCTCATTACTTAGTAATATGGAGCATTATCTTAACATTTTATCTAATAGATAGCTTAGGAAACGTGATTGATTATACTTACACCTTGGATAATTTATTGTTATTATTATTGGTATTTGCATTTATTTTTCTTTTTGTAACTATAATTAATTACTTTATTTACTTGAAAAATATTAACAATAAAATTGAATATATTAATATGGCATATAAATACCACCTAGATGATATTATGGTTAATCTAGTCTTAACATCCAATATACCAATTAAAGGGAGATTATGCTATATTAATTTTGACAGTTTAACCCTATCTAACGATGGTTTCAAGGCAATTATTCGTTATAAGAAAATAGAGTTTATAGAAGTAAAGATAGAAAATGAACCACAGAAAATCCTTTGTTGAACAGCACAATATCATTCGCTTATTTTCATATCGGGTTAGCCTTTCTTATATACTTCTATTTTTGAGTGCTTAAACTCAGCAAATATTTGGGGTCAATAGAAACTTTTAAAGTATTGCTGTTATATTGAGTTATGGGTATTTTTACCGCAAGTATTTTTGTTAATGAGGCGCATGATTTATGGTTGTAAAGAAGAGTGAGCTGTACAGCTCAATATGGAAGAGCTGCGATGAATTAAGAGGAGGTATGGATGCTTCCCAGTACAAGGACTACGTTCTCGTTCTGCTCTTTATGAGATATGTCACCGATAAATATGCCGGGAAGCCTAATTCAGATGTCCAGATACCTGATGGCGGAGGTTTCAAAGATATAGTGGCCTCTAAAGGGCAGCCTGATGTAGGAGATAGAATAAATAAAATTATCGCCAAATTTGCAGATGTGAACGGGCTTAATGATGTCTTCAGAGAAGTTGACTTCAATGACAATAGCAAGCTAGGAGACGGCAAAGATATGCAGGACAGACTATCAAATCTCATTTCCATATTCCAGAACCCGGAATTCGATTTCAGCAAAAACGGATCTGCAGGTGATGACCTGCTAGGAGACGCCTATGAATATCTCATGAAAAATTTTGCAACAGAATCCGGAAAGAGCAAGGGACAGTTTTACACCCCATCTGAGGTCTCACAGATAATGGCCAGGGTCATAGGCATTAGTAATGCAGATAATACACAGACTGTATATGATCCAACGTGCGGTTCAGGTTCCCTGCTCCTGAAGGCCGCCGATGAAACATCAAACGGGATAGCTATCTATGGCCAGGAGAACGATGTTGCAACAAAGGCCCTAGCAACAATGAATATGTGGTTGCATGGCTATCCTACTGCAGAGATATGGAGGGGAAACACCCTTTCAGATCCGCACTGGAAGAACCCGAATGGATCACTTAAAACATTTGATTTTGTCGTTGCAAATCCCCCTTTTTCCACCAAATCCTGGACCAATGGGGTAGATCCTGCCAATGATGTATACGGCAGATTCCAGAATTATGATGCAATTCCCCCTGCAAAGAACGGTGATTACGCCTTCCTTCTGCATATGATTAGCTCCATGAAGAGCACAGGTAAGGCGGCTATTATCCTCCCCCTTGGTGTGCTTTTCAGGGGGAACTCAGAAAGCATCATAAGAAAGAATATAGTTGAACGCGGATATATAAAGGGAGTTATAGCGCTTCCCCCAAATATCTTTTACGGAACAGGAATAGCGGCATCCATAATCGTGCTTGACAAAGAGCACTCTGGCCCTGAAAGATCTATTTTCATGATTGCCGCTCAGGATGGATATGCCAAGGATGGGAATAAGAATCGCCTCCGGGCAAGGGACATACACAGGATAGTTGACGTTTTCAACAATCAACTGGAAATCCCAAAATATTCAAGACTGGTTAAATATTCAGAAATAGAAAAAAATGAATTCAATCTTAATATTTCACTGTACATAGATACAACGGAGCAGACTGATTTACAGGACATAAAGGGACACCTTCATGGGGGGATACCTGAAAGGGATATAACGGGACTTGAAAGCTACTGGAGAACATTTCCGAACCTTAGGGAAAGATTATTCCAGGGCATTTCTAATCCTGGGTACTATAGTCTGAAAATTAAGGCCAGTGATATTGCTTTAGCCATAATGGGAAGTCCTGAACATGCAGAACTGAAAAAAACTGTGATGGAGGCTTTCAGTAGATGGTCTCAGGAATCTAAGCCCATTCTGGAGGGATCAAACATTGGAGTAAATCCAAAGGATATAGTTAAAAAACTCTCAGAGAAATTGCTGGAAAAATTTTCAGGTATCGAACTCATTGATAATTACGATATTTACCAGGATTTT
Organism: Thermoplasmata archaeon; assembly: GCA_021797025.1. Next base: position 2,429 of record JAKAAK010000096.1, on the reverse strand, counting down.
ATGTACTACTGGAATGAAACAATGCAGGATGACCTTTACATTATTTCTACTGGAGGGTGGAAAGCCATCATTGAACCTATAAATAACAAAAAGGGAAAAGCTGTGGACTGGGAATGCCCCCTGCTGCCAAAGCAGATTGTTGCAGCCCTTTATTTCAAGGATTTAATGGGAAACTTAGAAAAATTGGAAAGTGAACTTGAAGATTTAGCATCCAAAAAAAGTGATCTTGACGAGGAGACAAATGAGGAGGATGACCTATTTTCAGAAGTTAGGGGCAAGCAGGGGGTCAGTAAGACTGAAATTGTAAAGAGAATGAAGGAAATAGGAAACAAAATTGAATTTACTGAAGAATATAAAGCACTAAAAGAATACATGGAATTATTGACCGATGAAACCCATATAAAGACCGACATGAAAAAACTTCAGGGCGATCTTGATATGAAGCTTCGTGATAAGTACAAGGTCTTGACCGTCGAGGAGATAAAGAAAGCAGTTATAGAGACTAAATGGTTTAGCCATATTCAAGATTCTTTGCAGGTCAAAATAGATGAGGCATTCTCCAGGCTTTCCGAAAGGATCCATGAATTGTATAAAAGATATGCAACACCGCTTCCTGAAATAACATCCAAAGTTGAAAAATTGACAGCTACCGTTGAAGATAATCTTAAGGAGCTTGGTTACTATGATTAAGGCAGGATATAAGGAGACTGAGTTAGGAGAAATACCCACAGAGTGGGCATTAGAAAATTTAGGTTCTGTATTGGAATCTATATTTTATGGAATTACTGCCAAATCAACCAAGGAGGGTACAGATATTAAATTCTTAAGAACTACTGATATTAAAGATTTTAATTTTACACCAACTGATTTGCCATTCTGCATAATCACCGAGAGAAGAACCAATTTATCCAAATATTTGTTAAAAAAAGGCGATATTATTGTTGCAAGAGCTGGTACTGTTGGCATATCTGTATTGGTTAAAGAAGACTTGAACAATATTATCTTTGGCTCTTACCTAATAAAATTAATATTCAAGAGGAGGAGGGTAGATCCTAATTTCATTCATTATTTTTTTCAATCCAGATTCTACTGGAATAAAATATACAGCGCTCAAGGTAGTACAATAAAAAATATCAATATTCCGTTTATCAAATCCATTATAATTCCAGTACCCAAGCTTAGGGAGCAGCAAAAAATTGCCAAGATTCTCTCAGATACAGATAATCTTATAAGTTCTCTGGATGATCTGATCGCCAAGAAAGAAAACATCAAAAAAGGGTTACTGCAGGAGTTACTCACAAAGGGGATCGGGCATACAGAATTTAAGGATACTGAGATAGGCAAAATACCTAAGGACTGGGAAATAAAAAGTTTGAAAGATATAATGAAAATATACGATAGTAAACGTATTCCAATTGATGAAAATAAAAGAAACTCCATGGAAGGGGAATTTCCTTATTGTGGAGCTAATGGAATTATAGATTATATCAATGATTTTATCTTTGATGGAGAATATATCTTATTAGCAGAAGATGGGGGATATTGGGGGAAATTTGAAAAATCCTCTTATTTAATAAATGGAAAATTTTGGGTTAATAACCACGCCCATATATTAAATATATCAAATAAATTTGTGGGATATAATTTATTTTTCATGTATTATTTTAACTATATGGATTTGTCTAATTATATTTCTGGAACAACTAGAGGGAAATTAACTCAGGGAACTCTCAGACATATAAAAGTAATAGTTCCATCACCGGGAGAGCAGAATAGAATAGCCAATACACTATCAGATACACAACATGAAATTGAAGCTCTAGAACAAAAAAAGGAAAAGTATAAAATGATAAAATCAGGCTTGATGCAGCAACTACTAACCGGGAAGGTGAGGGTTAAATGACAGACATAGGGCAAAAAGAACGTGAAACACAGGATCGTGTAATAAATCTATTTAAAGAGGAAATGGGGTATGAATATTTAGGGAATAGGAGACACCAGGACAACAAAAACATTGAAGAGGAATATTTTAAAAAGTTTTTAAAGGAAAATGGCTACAGCGATGCAGCTATTAACCATGCATATACGCAACTTAAAAAATCTGCATCAGATACTGGGAGAAGCCTATACGACAGCAATAAGGATGTATACAATTTATTGAGATATGGAATTAGGATACAAGAGGCTAAAGGTGACCAGACGCAGACAGTATGGCCAATAGACTGGAAAAATGTGGAGAAAAACCATTTTTACATAGCTGAAGAGGTTGCTGTAAATGGTGGTTACCAGAAGATCCCGGATATCGTTCTATACATCAATGGCATTGCAGTGGCTGTTTTGGAGCTGAAAAGAAGCACCGTATCAGTATCAGAGGGAATAAGGCAGAATCTTGACAACCAGAAGGATCAATTCATACTTTTCCTTTTTTT
>JAKAAK010000095.1:7226-10845 GCA_021797025.1 Thermoplasmata archaeon | reverse complement strand
TTTTCTGATTCCATAATCTGTGCCTCTATTTCTCCCTCTGCCCCACCGGATAGTTCAGTATTATATCCTATAAGAGGTATAACAGTTCTAATTTTATCCTCTTCAGAAAGCCTGCTTAATTTTTGTATATTATACTTGTTAGTGTGTATTAAATCACGTTTATCTGGATTCCAATATTTGTCAACAGAATATAAAAGATCGCCATCCATAACAGAGTACATGTTTCCCGTTAGTTTCATGCGAACACTGAGTATTCTATTAAAAAGATATGACTGATAGGCGTGTATAAAAAGCATTGAAAGATTTCTAGGAAAAACAGTGAAGGCGTTATTGTATGTTTTTTCTCTGGTAATATACCCAAGAAGAGCCCTCTCGAAGGTTAGATACTCAGGAAACTCTTTCAATGCAAGTTCTGCATCCTCTGTTTCCCCGTAATGCTTTCTGAAGTCATCTGTATCAAATTCTGGATCGTATATGTAAAGTTTTACTGCGTCTGAATATCTATTTTGCAGAATTAATTTGCCTATTTTGTGGGTATTTGCCCTGATGCTTCCGAAACGCTGAAATCCATAGAAGTTGGGGAAACCGTGATTATTGATTATCTGATTTATGGTTTCATTTATTTTTTCAGTGCTGTCTTCATTGGATTTGACAGTAATTATAAATTCATTTCCAAGCAAATCTCCAAGTTTTATCATGTGATCGGTACGAAAACTTGAAATTATCTCAGCATCTTTTATAGATAGATTATTTATTTCCATATTGCCCGGAAGGTGTATACAGAAATACTGAGTGGTTATTCCTGTTTTATCCTTTGTACCGGCGTATGTTATCCTTTTATTGCTTATGTGGAGTCTATCCGCCAAATGTATCAAAAATTTATTTGTGTCCCAGTTTGTCAGCCTGATTTGCAGTATAATATACTTTCCATCAATCTTTTCCGGTATTTTGGTTGGAATTTCGTTTACAATGAAACTTTCAGGGTCATATTTTATTTCTCCCTTAATTCCTGGAGTTGTGGTGGAATACCCATCTATTCCTATTTTGGCATCTTCCATTATGCATTATGCTTTTATTGTATATTGAAGTACTGGGAAGATTCAGATAAGTTATCTTTTTTTGTCATACTTGATTATAGCATAAAAACAGGTAGGTTTGTGTTTTAAATTGAACTTGAAGATACTACAGGTAAAGCTAGAGTTTATAATAATATACCTGTTCAATTAACCCATTATTTGTTCTTTTTATCCCAATAATATGCTCTTCAACCATTTCATTTAGTAAGAATTCCAGTTTATTTTCCACGAGTATCTGGGCTCCGATTTTTAAATACCCCTCCTTTGATCTGTCATCTGTGCTATATTTCCCGATTATCTTATCAGCTATTTGAACCTGGGTCATCTCATGATTCTGCAATATTCTTATAATATCGGCTTGGTCCATACGTATTAAAATGCAGATTGTTATAAAAAGCTTTCATAGTAAATATTTGCGCTTTAAAATTAGATGTTATAGAAAAACAGTCAATCAGACAATAGTTTCAGTAAATTCCGGAATTCTGATAGTTCGGTGGTTCCGAAACTATTCTAATGTCGTGTGGATGGCTTTCTTTTAATCCGTTGTTTGTAATTTTCACAAATATTGCCTTTTCCCTGAGTTCGTGAATATTAGCAGCACCCAGATATCCCATCCCTGTTTTAATGCCACCAACAAACTGGAAAAGATTCTCTGAAACCTTGCCCCTGTATGGTACCGAACCTTCCACTCCTTCAGCTATGAATTCATTGTTTCCCAGCTTTCCATATCTGTCGGATTTTCCAGCTTTAATTGCACCTATGGAGCCCATTCCACGGTAAGCCTTGTATTTTCTACCGTTTATAATCATTTCAGTTCCTGGGCTTTCCTCTGTACCTGCAAGCAAGGACCCCAGCATGACCGTTGAAGCCCCGGCTGCAAGAGCCTTTATCATATCTCCGGAGTATCTTATACCCCCGTCTGCAATAACCGGTATACCTGATCCTGAAGCCGCATCCGCCACATCCGATATTGCGGTTAATTGCGGAACACCAACACCTGCCACTATCCTTGTGGTGCATATAGACCCTGGGCCTATTCCAACACGGAGGCCATCAACACCGATTGAGATAAGGTCATCTGCAGCTTCAGCAGTCGCAATATTTCCAGCGATAATATCTATACTTATTTCCTTTCTTATCTTCTTCAATGATGATAATACATTATTGTTATGGGCATGTGCTGTATCTATAACCAGGAAATCTGAGCCTGCCTTTTCAAGATTTATTGCCCTGTCTATATCATATGCGCCTATGGCAGCGCCTACCATTAACTGACCCTGCTCGTCCCTAGAGGCGTTTGGAAATTTTTCACGTGTTTTAATATCCTTTGCTGTAATTAATCCCATTAACCTGCCGCGGGAGTCAACAAGTGGAAGTTTCTCAACTCTGTTTTTATATAGTATGTATTTAGCATCCTCTATAGAAACATTTTGATCTGCAGTTATAACATCTTTGGTCATTATATCCTTTACAGGGCCTTCAGAATCTGAAAATTCCAGGTCCCTCTTTGTTAAAATACCGATGAGTTTACCTGAAGATACAACCGGAAGACCGGCTATATTTTTAGTTTTCATCAGTGTCCTTGCAACATTTACTGGTGTTTCCGGGTCAATTGAAAACACATCCCTTATTATTATGCTTTCTTCTTTTTTAACCTTTTTAATCATTTCTATCTGTTCATTTGATGACATATTTCTATGAATAATTCCCAGTGCACCATATCGTGCCATAGCTATTGCCATTGGGTCTTCAGTTACAGTATCCATAGGTGAGCTAATTATTGGTATACCGACTTTAATATGCCGTGAAAAACTGCTTGAAACGTCAGCATTTTTTGGTTCTATTGATGAATGCAAAGGTTTCAGTAACATATCATCAAATGTATATCCTTCTTTTACATTTTGAAGTTTTTCTTTAAACATGGAAAAGTAAGACTTATAAACTATTTAAGATTATTCATAAACATTTTTTATAATTTCCAGAAATGCAAATGAAATAGTGTATTTACATATTTTCTATAAAATTTTTAAATCGTTATTTACAGAACAATCCATTTATAAATTTGTAAATAAAAATAAATACATCAAAAAGCAACAATAAAAATTAAAGCTAGTATGCATTAATGTTTATATCATGATGGATTTATTTGAAAATCGCAAAAAGGTTCTTACCTATTTTACGGAAAGGGGGATCGCGGTTACTACAGATGCCCTGAATAAAATACTTGATACCGGCATGGGTGAATTACTTCCACATCTGGTTACACAGGAAGTCCTGGATGCCGGTTATCTTACAATAAATGATGTTTTAAAATTAATAAGGGAACCCGAACGGCGGAAAATGGATTTTGAGGTGTACATGCCAGATATCAAGGCCCACAGTTCGGTTGAAGATTTCCGTGAAATGTTCGTTGATAGATACGAGCGTTTAAAAAAAATTGTTGTACAGTCATCGGAAATGAGGGGGACATATACCATTAAAAGTGCAAAGAAGGCGCAGGGAAAGGTAAAGATTGTAGGGATGGTCTCCGATGTTGGAAGCAC
>JAKAAK010000095.1:0-7126 GCA_021797025.1 Thermoplasmata archaeon | reverse complement strand
TCAGAGGGAAATTATAGGGGAGTACGATATATTAATGCATCAACATGGCAATCACAGACGGATTATCAAAAAATGATGAATTTTTCCCCGAATCCATCCATAATGACATTGTTTGATCTTAACTCAAAAACTCAGATTATAAAAGATTTCAAAGAATCATAAAGTACTCTTTATTATTTCTTCTATTTCCTTCCTGAATGTTTCCATAAAATCATTCAGGGCTTCCTGTTTAACACCGGTTGGTGCACTGAGAATACCTATCTTGGCTGTTACCTTTGCCATTTTTGCCAGAGAATCATACTCTTTTACCTTTGCCTCCATAAATTCCTCAAGAACCTCGCTGATCTGTTTTTTCAGTTCATCGTCCTCATTTATCTTCTTCCTTATATATTCCTTGATTAAATCCTTGAATACGTCATGTATGGCCTCGAAATACATTTCCTCTGAAGGCCCTGAATTGATAATATTGCTTATGTATTCATTAACGTCTTTTTTCATAATACATTAAGCAATATTACTAATTAAAGTTTAATGAAAACCATGTATTAAATTCAAAAGTATTAAATAAAAATTAATGCTCATCTATCTTATGAATAAAAAGATACTGGTAATCGGTATCGCCATGTTAATTATAGGAATTGCCATGGCAGCAGGCGGTACAGAATATTTCGAGAGTTCGTTTACAAATTCATCCAGTACGCATTATTCTGAAATCAAATCAACCGGTTTAAATGTATCAAGTAATATAACTGTGAAATCAGGTTATATTGTAATCATTGATGGTACAGTATCTGATTCGGGCCTTGTAAACTATTCCAGTCTTTCCTCTGTAACCAATGCCACATCCCTAAAATCAGTTGAACAGAAGGCAAGCGAATCTGATTCTGGTCTGGCGCTCTATATAAATTTAAAACCGGGAACCTACAAATATGTATATTTCAACGGGACATCTACTATACCTGAATACGGACACATAACCGGATCGCAGTTCGACGCTATGGCGGCTCTCGTTTTGGGAGGGGGTTTTATCGCCATAGTTGGATTTGTTGTGATTATATACGGTGCAGTTAAAAAGCAAAAGCCGAAGAGCCCCTATGCAGCTGATGATCCTTACAATATAGATAATATAAAAATATGATTATTAATCTTGAAAACTAGAAGCCTACTTCAGTAAGGATAGATGAGAGCATAAAGTTTATACGAAACAATTATACTGCATATCTATAGTATCATATAATTTGAATACGGAGGAGTATTCAACGTTTTCAAGGTGATACCATTGCTCAATATTACAAAGTTCATCAATGTAGTAAAAACAATAATATCAAGAAATACCCAGAGAAACAGGAAGCTCCATGCCTGATCCTGAGGAGGAAATCACTGATTGCTGAATAATTTTTTTAAACTTAGATTTCCGGGCCCATGCTTTCCAAATTCTACCGCCACGAAGATAAACAAAAACACAGATGCAATGAAAATAGCAATTGCCGCATTTAATGCCTCGTTTCCAAGTGTTAAAAATACAGGAAATATAAATCCAGCCACTGCCGAAAAATTCATACTTGGACCGATCTTATCTGGATCAACATTAAGGTTTCTACTTATAATAGGAAGCAATGAATTAACTCCTAGACCGAACATTGTAAAAATTATGGCAAATGCAATATTCAGTGTTGAAAAGAACAGTATTCCGCTTACCCCTACTATTATCAGGGATGAAAATACCGTCTTTTTCAATGAGAAGCGGATCATCATTGCCGGTAGAAGCAGGTACGCAAATACAGCAACAGAATATGCCGATATTGATTCTATAAACGATGATGGCCCCAGGTATGAGGGAACTATTTCCAGTACGTAGGCAGGCGTGAATCCAAGAAGGAATATAATAAATACTTTCATGGAGAAATCGAAATGGAATTTCCGCAACATTGGTGATATGATATTATGTTTTCTGGAAAATAACAGTGCCGGAGCGAATATAATTCCAGCGATTGAAACGAGTTCCCAGGAACCCAGTATCATAAAAAATATTGCACCTAAGAGCCAGCCTATGGCCCATCCACCCATGGTTAAACCTATTATCTTTTGATCCCTGGTTATGGATGAAACCTCAATAGATGCAGATGTTGCCAGTCCAAAAAACACACCTATCATGAACCTGCTTGCAAATAATTCTGGAAATGATGTTTCATATCCCATGCCAAAGGAAATCAGTGCCATAACAGTAATAGATAGCAGGGCCAGCCTCGGAACGCCGATTTTCCCGGCATATGAATATATGAACGGTGTTACCATTCTTCCAATAAATGGTATCCCTAGAAGTATGAATGATTCAGTATATGAAAAATGAAGGGTGGTTACAATATCATCAATGAAGAATGCAAAATCCATCAAAAAGAATGTGGCAATAGAGTATGAAAATATAGGCAGTATTTTATTGAACTCTGATTTTGATATATTTAAATTATTTACATGTAAGTTTAACATATAATACGAAATTCGACATCAATATTTATATATTATTCTTTATATTATTATTTATATATCAAGAACCGGAATTAATAACAATATATGGTATCATTATATTTAGTAAGAGTTTGCAGAAACTTCCCGAAAATCCATTATTGCAGCATATAATGGTTACCTATTATTTTATGATATTTTGACCATTTTAATTTTATTAAACTTTATTTTACAGTGTTTATAAAATGTTTAGAACAGCAATGTAACTATTATTTCATTAAATACTCACTTAAATATTATTGTATAACTATATATAGTAAATACAGAATTCGTAAATAAAATACTAAAATAGTAATAAATTTATAAAAGAACAATATAAAGTGGAGATGAATATTATAGAAAAGATATTGTTTAACCACTCCATAGAACCTTTAACAACTGTTTCTCCTGGAGATATCGTCACTGTCAACGTTGACAGGGCTATAATGGTGGATATGGCTGCACTGCACCCTGAATTTGTGGATAATCCACCGGTAAAACCATTTGACCCTGAGAAGATATCGCTGGTATTCGATCATTATGTGCCTTCTCCAAATATAGAAATAGCAAACAGGGTAAACAGGTTGCGAAAACTTGTTTCCAGATGGGGAATCAAAGATTTTTATGATGCGGGAAGGGGTGGAATTTCCCACGTAATTGGAGGTGAACTGGGCTGGTTCAAACCTGGTAGTCTGATAGCAAATACGGATTCACACACCGTTGCAACTGGTGCTTTCAACACACTGGGCAGAGGTCTTGGAACACCGGAATTGATAAATATAATAGCAACAGGAAAAACATGGTTTATAGTTGGAGAAACTTTGAAAGTGAATTTAAATAACCGGATCAAGAAAGGTTCATCCGCAAAGGATATATTTTTTTATATAGCCTCCCTTACAGGAGACATACCTGGAAAGAACGTGGAGTTTGCCGGAAGCGGTATACAAACACTGAGCATGGATGATAGGAGCTCAATATCAACAATGTGTGCTGAACTAAGCACTGAATTTGCCGTGTTCCCCGTCGATAATGTTCTCAGAGAGTATATGAATTCTGCAGGTATCAATGACTACAGCGCCGTGGAACCGGATCAGAATACGGAATATGCTGATGAGATAAATATAGATATGAATTCGGTTGAGCCCATGGTGGCCATGCCCGACCGCATTATAAACAGTATTAAGCCTGTATCTGACCTGGGAACTGTAGATATAGATGTTGCAGTTGTTGGATCGTGTGCCAATGGAAGACTTTCAGATATCAGAGATGTTGCAGAGGTCTTACATGGTAAAAAAATAAACAGGAATGTTAGATTAACGGTGACCCCCGCCTCCAGAAAAATATACATGGAGGCAAGCAGGTTAGGATATATTGAGACTATTACAGAGGCAAATGGACTTGTAACCAATCCAACGTGCGGTGCATGCCTTGGAGGGCATATGGGCGTTGTAGGTGATGGGGATACAGTGATAAGCTCAACTACCAGAAACTTTAAAGGAAGAATGGGGTCCAGCAGTGCAAGGATATACCTTGGTTCGGCCAGGACGGTTGCCATATCGGCTTTGCGTGGATATATAAAAGGTGATATGAATTAATGATATAACTGGAAAGGTGTGGGTTTTCGGTGATGACGTGAACACAGACCTCATGTATCCCCAGATCTGTTATACGTTACCTGAAAGGGAAAAACCCATACATGCAATGGAGGCAAATCGACCTGGATGGGCGTCTATGGTAAGAGTCGGTGATATAATGATCGGTGGAAGGAATTTTGGAACCGGTTCAAGCAGACCGGCAGCAGATAACCTGAAAAATCTCGGCATATCCTGCATTATTGCTGAATCAGTTAACGGCCTGTTTCTGAGAAACGCTGTCAACTGCGGAATTCTAGCACTTGAAGCTAGCGGCATACATGATGCTGTGGTGGAGGGGGATATTATTACTGTGGATTTTCAAAATTCTATGATTACGGATATGGTTAGCAAGAGATCGGTTACGTTCAGAAAGCTACCATCATTTCTCATGGAAATCATTGAAAACGGCGGTATCATTAACGTACTAAGGGCAAAGGGATTGCTGGGTGACCCCCTATGATGGTACTGCTTTTACCAGATTCCCCTTCACCAGAAAAATCAATGGCAGGAATATAAGTCCGATTATCCCCATGGCAATCCATGAAACAGTATAATTGTAATCTGAGTAAAGAACGGTAAATATAACCGGAACGGCGACTGCCACCAGAAGTTGCAGTGTATTCACAAATGAGAGTGTTAATGACACGAGGTCCCTGCGGGCCAGATATCTCACAAGCGTATATGTAATGGACATTCCGTAGACAGTTATCATCCCTATAACTATTGCCAGTATTATAATCAGAATATAGCTATGTATAAACGCAATTGCTATGAGTGATAGTGATAGTACGATGTTTATGGCCATGAATGTTCCTATTTTATGGGCGGTTCTGGAAAAATGGTAACCGCCTATAACACCACCGAAGAATCCTATGATAAGGTATAGGGCGGATATCCCGCCTGCTAGATCAGCTGGATAATTGATTGATTCAAGGTAATATACAAAGAACTGCCCTATTATGGTCTCTGCTACCATGGCCGCGATTCCTATGAATGCAATGAGGATTATTATCTTGCTTGAAAATACCTTCTTGAAACTTGTGAATATATCGGATTTGTTTGTTTTTACGTTCCTGATATCACGGAATAAAATTGTTAAAACCACAAAAAGGGCCATGGTAGCTATACCTGCTATTATAAAGGGAATTCTATAACCCATGTACTGATCCAGTATAGCCCATCCTATTATGCCTATACCACCTCCCACATTGAATGCACCGTTGTATATTCCTATATGAAATGCATATTTGTTTTCAGGTACTATTGATGCCAGGAGACTCAATGCCGGGGAGAAGAATAGTGCTGCAGAGGTTCCTGCAAAGAATCTTGAGATTATAAGTTCGGTAAAGTTGTTTGATAACCCGGACATGATGGCAAAAATAGAAACAAAGAGCAACCCTATCAGGGATGTTGTCTTATCGCCTATATATGAGGATAAATATCCACCGAGAATCTGGAAAATTGCTATGCCCACGTAAAATGCAGTTACTAGTGTTCCAAGTTCCACAACAGTTAGATGCATGTATGCTTTTATATAAACGAGGGCTGGTGCCATGTCCATCCAGTTCAGGGCATACAGTGCCCTAGCTGCATGTACTAATCCGGCTCTGGCACCATAATTCATTGAAGATAATTTAAACTAGATTTATAAATATATCCTTAGAGAACATTGAATTAAACATAATATTTCCTTAACTTTTCGTAAATATTTTCGTCTTTAATAAGTACTTTCAGTTTACCCAGCATTTTATCATGATCATACTTAAATTTTTTCATGGTTATAATTTCATTTTCAGTATCTATAACCGCATAGGAGGGTTTTCCTGTAAAATCCCTGGGCTGTCCAGCACTTCCGGGATTTATTATTTTATTTCTGTAAATCATCATAAAATGGGTGTGTCCAACCATAATATACCTGTAATTATTAAAAAACTGCTTATCCCTGAACACCTTTTCGGCCTCATTTGCGAACAGATATCCGTCGAGATTATTATATGGCGATGCATGCACCAGATATGCCTTTCCATTACCGGTGTCCAGTTCATAATTAGTATGGAAAGTTTTCAGGAAGTCCAGATCAGACTTGCTTAAAAGTTTCATGCTTATATTCTCCCTTGTATAATCACTTAACTCCAGCATATCAAATGAACAGTTGCATGAAGCTCCCGTAAGAACCGCGTTATCATGATTTCCCATTATATTTACATCACTGTTGCTTTTTAGGAAATCTAGAACCTTTTCCGGCTCAGGGCCGTAATCAACAGCGTCTCCAAGGAAGACCATTTTATCATATTTCTCTCCATTTACCAGTGTTTCCAGCGCATCAAAATTCCCATGTACATCGGATATCACAAGAAGTTTCATAAATCTGTTATAATAATGGTGTATTTATTTTATATGTTAATTTTTACATATGAATAATTATTTATATGTAATTTTAATTTCATGTTGAATGGAAAAAATCACGGATTTGAATATTTACAAAATGTTATCTGATGAAATAAGGCTCAAGATATTGAAAATGTTATCACTTAAAAACATGGCGGTTGGAGAAATCGTAGAAGAAACAGGGATGGATCAGCCACTGATTTCCCATAAACTCAGGGAATTGAGGGAGAATGGTTTGGCAGCAAGTTACAGATCCGGAAAAAACGTAATATATTCACTGTCCAGTGAATCTTTAAAAAATGTTATTTCTGTGGTTGAGGAAGCAGGAAATACGGTTGATTATGTGTGCAACTGCATTGAATGCAAAGAGCATGATGAATGACTTTATTATTTTATCTTTCCCTACTTATTTTTGCAGTTACACTGTTGATGGTTCTCATAAAACCCAGGAATATAGGAATAGGATATTCCGCAATGGCCGGAGCTGTCATTACTGTACTTCTCGGTATTTCAACACTCAGTGATATCATACAGGTATGGGATATAGTATGGAATGCAACATTCACTTTTATATCAGTTATTATTATCTCACTTATACTGGA
>JAKAAK010000001.1 GCA_021797025.1 Thermoplasmata archaeon | reverse complement strand
TCGAGTCGAAGGGCGGGTATTCTAATTAACGGCCTCGAAGGTCAAATATACCAACAACCGCCTCCGATTCTCACAGCTATATCGTCATATAGCTGAGGCTAAATAAGGTTTTTCATGATTTCTAATTAATATAATAACAGTATTATATTTTTAAGTTCTGTCCTTATGTGTTTCCTGTAGACTAAATAAAGAAAAACATTGTAGAAGCACTAAAATGTTAAATATTCTATAATAATGGCAGTTAAGATGACCGAAACAGATGAAATACTGCAGTATCTCAATATAAAAAATGATGAGGAATTATTCGCCGATATACCACAAAAACTGAGAGTATCCCTTGATCTGGGATTACCAATGGACGAATTTTCTCTTATCAGCTTCATTGAAAAATCATGTTCAAAGAATGTTTCTCCTGCCATGAATTTTCTGGGAAACGGTATATATGATAGATTTATCCCTCCCTTAGTTGATGAAATTATAGGAAGAAATGAGTTTTTGACATCCTATACACCATACCAGCCGGAGATTTCACAGGGGATATTGCATTCCTTGTTTGAATATCAGAGTGTTATTTCGGATCTTACCCAGATGGATGTGACCAATTCCTCCATGTATGATGGCTTTACCGCGCTGGCTGAGGCAGTGAGGATGGCATACAGGATTAACGGGAAGGAAGAGGTTCTTGTCCCAGAAAATATATATAGAAGCCAGTTGAGTATTATTCAAAACTACGTGATCGGTCTAAATTTAAAAATAATAAAATATAAATTCGGCAAGGATGGATTAATTGACATAGAGGATTTGAAATCGAAAATATCCGATCACACATCTTCAATAATCGTTGCCAACCCCAACCTATTCGGCCTCATAGATAAGAATGCATTTACTGTTAGTGAATTCAAGAAAGAAGCGCTGTTAATAACTTATTATGATCCTGTTTCCCTGGGTCTGATTAAATCACCAGGAGAATACGGAACCGATATTGCAGTGGCTGAGGGACAGCAACTTGGCATACATATGAATTACGGCGGCCCATTACTGGGACTATTTTCTTTCCGAAAAGAATATGTTCACCGGTCACCGGGAAGGCTTATAGGGCTTTCAAAGGATAATAGCGGCAGGAAAGCCTTTGTTATGACTCTCCAGGCAAGGGAGCAGCATATAAGGCGGTCAAGGGCAATGAGCAATATCTGTTCTAATCAGGCACTCCTGGCCGTGGCATCACTTGCTTATCTTTCAATTCTTGGATCAAACGGTATGAAGAAGCTAGCTTTGATCACAATGAATAAAAGCATCAAACTTAAGAATGAACTTTATAAAGCAGGAATAAACACCGTATTCAAAGGAATTAATTTCTCTGATAACCTATTTTATTTTGACGGACAGGAAAAACTCTTACGAAGCAATATATCAGGCGGTGTAAAGTTGTCAGAACTTTCAGATTATCCTGACTATAAAAATTCTGCATTCTTTTCTGTTACGGAAAAAACTTCAGATGAGAGCATTAGCAGACTGGCAAAAATTGCAGGTGAATAAAATGTATAAACAGGCGCACTATGATGAGGATTTTCTGAACTCATTCAACACAGGAAATGATTTTTACATGGAAGATGTTGAAGATAAATATCCCGATTCAATAAAGAGAAAGCAGCTTAAATTACCCGATGTGAGAAGTGTAGATGTGTCCAGGCATTTTACAAGATTGTCTGAGATGAATTATTCCGTTGACATAGGAATGTACCCTCTTGGATCATGCACAATGAAATTCAATCCAAAATACGCGGATTACGTAGCTGCACTTCCGGGATTTCAAAATGTACATCCACTGGAATCAGAATCAAGAATACAGGGAACGCTGGAAGTCATGTACAGATTACAGCAACTGCTTAGCAAAATTTCGGGTATGGATGATGCATCTCTGCAGCCGTCTGCTGGAGCTCACGGGGAATTCACCGGAATCCTGATCGTGAGAAAGTTTTTCGAGGTCAACGGACAGCTTGGAAACAGAGACGAAATAATAATACCAGACTCTGCACACGGCACCAATCCCGCATCGGCTGCAATGGTAGGTTTCAAGGTTGTGGAGGTCCCATCAAATGATAACGGTCTTGTTGACATTGAGGCACTGAAGGCCGCGGTTAACCCAAGAACAGCAGCATTCATGATAACCAATCCCAACACACTTGGAATCTTTGACGATCAGATACTGGAGATTGCGGAAATCATACATAAGAATGGGTCACTACTGTACTACGACGGTGCAAATTTCAACGCCATATTGGGAATAACAACACCCGGGATTATGGGTTTTGACATAGTACACTTTAATTTACATAAAACCTTCGCCACGCCGCATGGTGGAGGAGGCCCGGGAGCAGGTCCGGTGGCTGTAAAATCTTATCTCAAAGAATACCTACCGGTTCCCGTTGTTGTAATGGAAAATGGGAAATATTCGCTTTATTACACTCTAAAAAATACTATCGGAAAGGTATCATCCTATAATGGGTCGTTCGGGGTTATACTAAGGGCATATGCTTATGCACTGAAAAATGGAAACAATCTTAGTTTAAATGCTAGACGCGCAGTAATGAACTCAAATTATATGGCAAAAAAATTATCAAAATCATTTGAAATTCCTTATAAATCATTGAAGAAGCATGAATTCGTATTATCCACGTCCAGAACCGGCCGGAAAGCACTGGACATATCTAAATTTATACTGGATTACGGAATACACTCGCCTACTACATACTTCCCATTAATAGTAAAAGAGGCTATGATGATTGAACCAACCGAATCAGTAACCATGAAAGACATGGATTATTATATTGATGTAATGGAAAAGTCTCTAGGAGTACCGGAAGATACCATAAAATCCTCGCCTGTAAATACATCCGTTGGAAGAATAGATGAAATTGCTGCCGCAAGAAATCTTATCCTGAAGTGGCCAGACAGTTGTGAAAACTCTTAAATAAACTCAAGAGATGCGAAATAATGAAATTAAGTGAAATCAACGGAGAATCCGGCAATATAGAAATCAAGGTAAAAATTCTTTCACTGTCTAAAAGAGAAGTAACAACTTCTAAAGGTGAAACGGTCTATTATTATGGTCTTGTTGGAGACGAGACAGGAGTAATTCCATATACTGCATGGGAATTTCCAGCACCGATCAAGGCAGGAGACGTTGTACAGATAAAATATGCTAGATCAAAGCTTTATAACGATCGCATGAGGTTATACTTCGACTCAAAAACAGAAATAATCCTGAAGCCCGGTGAAGATATGGAGGTAAAAAGGACATATAAGGAGACGAAGTTGATGGATTTATCCCTTAAAAATCCCTTCGTTACTGTAACAGGAAAGATAAGCAATATGTCCAGTAAGGAATATAATAAAGCTGGAAATACATTCAAAATATACAATGGATTTATAGAGGATGACACTTCCCGTGTCAGGATCTCGTCATTCGGCCAGCCGCTAGAGGACGGAAAAATTTACAGGCTTGTAGGGGCACGGGTATCTGAATTCAACAAACAGCTGGAGCTTTCAATAGGCGATAAAACCGAGGTTTTCCCTGAAGAGGAAGACATGGATTTTGAAAGGTATTATAAATTAATTGAAGTGGGCAATCCCGCAGGTGGAATAACAATACTGGGATTTATAATAACCCTCGGGACCAAAAGCGGAATTATAAAACGTTGCAGTGAATGCAATAAACCTCTGACCACCGGCGTATGCCCTGATCACCCAGATAAACCAACAAAACTTGATATATTTTCATACTTCACTCTTGACGACGGAACCAAGTATATACAGTGCATAGCCGGAAAAAATGCAATTATGCCATTCCTTGGAATAAAAGATGAGGACCTTGCGAGAGTTGCCGGTGAGATATACAAAATGCTGGATGATAAACTGTATGGTCATGCAGTGCGTATTAATGCAGATTTTATTAAAAACGAAGAAGAACTCTCATTAAGGATTAATTCAATTAATGCAATAACAAAAGAAGATATTGATAAGGATATCAGGGTTAGTCAATAGGTGATATAAATGGCGTACATAAAAAGAGAAGCATCATACTGGGTATTTTCAAGGGAACTGAAAGATTCGAATAAACTGGAGGGTGAGGAAAAAAGACCCTATGTAATCACACCGCTGGGAACCAAGCTGAAGCGGGTCCTTCTAGCCGGTATTATAACGTATAAAAGTTCCGATGAAAGGATGGTGAAGCTGACAATTGCAGATTATCTCGGGTCATTCTATGTAACTGCGTTTAAAACAGGCTTCAGCAGCGAGATGGCGGAAGACCTGGATAAATACAATGTGAGCGATACGGTAATGATAATGGGTAAGGTAAGTTCATTCAAAACCGAAGATGGTATCTTCTATTTTTCAATAAATCCGGAATTGATAAAAAAGATTTCTGATACTGAAAGATACTTCTGGGGAGTTAGAACATCATATGTTACCAGAAGAAAATTGCTGGGTATCACAGAAGCGCTGAAGGACGAAAATGTAACTGCCGATACACTTATTGGTCTTGGCTATTTCCCGGAAGAGGCAGATGATGCAATACGTGCCAGAGATAGTTACCATGACTATGATTTTACATCATATATGAACGCTCTTTCATCTATAAACTTTGAATCACCTGCTCCAGTGAGCAATCCTTCGGAGAATCTGGCAGAACCTGAACAGTCCACCCTTGAGGATGAAAAACCTTCCGGTAAAGAAACAGTTAACGTTGAGGCATTTCTGCTTGATTACATAAAAAACAATGACAGTGGACCTGGATGCAAATATGATGACATTGTTATTTCTTGCTCCAATGCCGGAATTCCACGGGAAAAAGTGGATGAAATACTTAACTCCCTGGGTTCCATGGGAGAAATATATGAGGTTTCGTTAAAAAGATACAAAGCACTTTAATTCAATATAATAAATTAGATAACATTTCTTTATAAAATATTTTTATAAATTGATTTGTAGTATAAAAGTACATATCTATTTGCTTATATTTATTTAAATCTCTGACCGGCATTATCAAGAAACATATATTAAAGGATTAATATCATCATGAATAAAAAAGCACCTCTGAGAATTGTTATGCCAGCACTCTTCAAAGTAACAGAATTTGCATACGCGATAGAGGATAACTATGATAGCATATAACTGGGAGTACTGATTAAGTGTCAACAGTGCATTGTTAATAATAATTATCTTTTTAGCATTAGTCATTTTGTTTTTGCTTTCGCGTTTCCTGGTAAAGTGGAATACTAAGAAATAGGCATAACTAATTTGCTCATTCAAGATATTTTAAAGATAAAAAGTATATTTTCAGTAAGTAATTATTTCACTGCAATCTCTTTGAATATAAATACCATGCTAATAAAATATTTATTATTTAATAAAAATAGAAAAATCATTTTATTATTACATACAATGACCAACATCCTGGGTAAGATACGGGGGAATGAAATATTTAAAATACTTTCCTGTGTTATTAGTTTATGGTAACTTCGGACGAAATTGTTAAATGGATGAGTTCAGGAAATGATAATGCGAAAATACTTATAGACCTTAAATGGGTTATATCAAAGTCAGGTGATTATACAGTACTTCAGAATGAAAAAATCCCATTTGATATATTCCTCTACGTTGATAGTGATAAGGCTGCAATAAATTTAATAGTCAGAACCGGAATGGAAACTGCAACAATTGAAAATGAACCCAGGCTGAAAATATATAGAACATTGCTTCTGCTTAATGCTAGAGTAGAACTTGTAAAATTCATGCTGGATGGAATAAACGAGGAGGTTGTTGCAAGGGAAGACTTTGACGCCTCAACATTTACTAGGGATGTATTAAATATAGGACTCAATACAATTCTTGCGTCATTTTATCTTATGGTAAAGGCACTTAATCTGGAAGACGAATTTAATGCAAGCGTTATAGAACGGACAGGTATGATGATAAAGGAAATGGCTAAAGCAGGGAAATCCAGAGAAGATATTAAAAATTATCTAATGTCCTCACTGGGACTCGGAAGCGATGATGCTGAAAAACTCATATCAGAGGTTCTTGATGCAGGTGCAGCTCCGAAAAATATGTATCAATAAATATGGACAAATATGAACATTTCCACAAATCCATAAATTTTTATTTCCTTAACGAGCTTCTCTAATAGAAATTTTTTTAATCTGGAATGATATATTAATTCATGATTTACAGCACAGTAAAATTTTTTCCAGTTGATTACGCAGGCGCAATACCAGGGAGCCTTATATTTGCTGTAGTCCTCGCTATTGTAGCTTTTATAGTAATAATAACATTTACAGTCTATTATCTTTATAAAATCATTTCTTCACAACGTGGGAGGCACTATACAGGTTCAGAATCAATGATAAATCTAATAGGTATTGCAAGTGATAGAATAGAAAAGAACGGTAATGGATTTATAACTGTTGACGGTGTTTCATGGGAGGTCACAAACATAGGCAATGACGTAATTGAGAAATATGACAAAGTTGTGGTAACCGGGCGAACAGGCCTGAAGTTATTGGTTAAAAGGATCAATAAATAAAATATATGTAAGCGCAAAAGCATCGATAAATTTAACATCTGCAAGTTCATTGGGTATTATGGAATATGGATGTTATATTTGTAACAAAATAATAAAAACCGGTGAAAAATTTACCTTCACCAAGGAGGGCCCAGTACACATGGACTGTTTTGTGGCAGCCGCTAGAAAGACGGTACCTGAAAATAAAGCCGAATATTTGAGAAATCTGAGTATGGTACTTGATTATGAATTAACTATGCTGGTTAGCCTTCTGGGTTTAAAATCTGACAATAAAGAAGCGTCTGAAATGATAAGGCGTAGAATAAACTCAATAGAAAAGCAGGCCGGCGAAACAACAGGACTTATATATAATTTATAAAAAATTTATTTTTTCTTTTTAAATTCAGTATAACCGCATTTACCACAGGAATAACGGTCTGAATGTTCCGCGAGGTAAACACCTGGACCACATCTTGGGCACGTTCTCCTCTTTCTCACGATCTTTCCCTCTTCAACAGCATATAATTCTCTCTTTTCCATTATTTACTCTCCTTTTCCTTTAATCCGTTTCTGATTAGCTCATAGTCCGGTTCATATAACATCGCATGCTCCTTTGTATCATATATTTTAACATAACCTTTCAAGGAATCTTTTCCGGTTTCCTGTACATTTCTATCCACTATTATTACATCCTCCTTGGCTTTATAATAATCGCTGAAAAGATCTTTAATCTCCTTTCTGCTAACTGTCTTCCCGGATTTGAAGTCAAGAGTATATTTTATTTCCTTCCTGAACAGCAGTTTATTATCCCTCTCGGAATCAACGCTGAATTTTTTTATCATTTTTTCATTGCTCATCCTTATACATCTCCATTATCATATTTTCAATTTCCTTTTTTATTTCCTCGTTAACTTTTATGAATGCCATACCTGTATCAGGTATACCATAAACTATTACTGTATTATTATCTGCATAAAAGATTATTGGTATTACAGCCAGGTCCTCTTCCCCCTTAACTTCTATTCTTCCGGTTATATTTTCATTTAGAAAATGTTCTATTGCATTTATCAGGTCTACAGATATTATACCGGGAGGATTGGAAACAGACGATGAACCTGGTACATGTTCAAAATATTTCGCATCTCTTTTGGTCACAAGGTCGACCACTTCCAATTTAATATTTATCCCAGCATTTATTAAATTTTCAGTTGTAACATCTCCTACAGAAATAATCTTATTATTTCTCGCAAGAAGCCTGATATCCTCTACTGTACATAAAGAATAATTAAAGCTTTTTATAGCCTTCCTTGCATTATCTCTGATAACAATATCATGATCTAACTTTAATGGCATAAATACCCGGTTCCTTTATATCGGCCTTTTCTGCTATTTGTGAGTGCACGTCGTTGATTATCAGGAACCCAAACCAGTCAGTTTTTGTTCTTTCATCTCCGTGGACAGGGCACACATCCTCAGTGGTCAATCTTTTACATATTTTGCATGCCTTATATACTTTTACCATCGTTATACCTCAGTTATTTACATCCTGCTTAGGGGCCCATTCTGGTTTTCCGAGTCCTGGCTGTTTGGCCGTAAAACCAATTTTGCTGTCCGATAGAGATGTTGAAGCAAGATTCAGGGCAACTATTCTTACCCTTATTTTATCGCCTACTTTGAGCTCCATTTTCGTATCCTTTCCCACAATTCTCTGATTATCCATATCAACATTTATGGAATCATCCATAATCTGGCTGATATGTAAAAGTCCTTCAAATGGGCCGAATCTTATAAAGGCCCCGAATTTCTGCACTCCCTCAACTATGCCATCAACGACCTCCTGCATCTTTGGGAAATATGCAAGTGCAGTATAATGAATAGGTTGGTAAACACCGCCATCTCCATGGACTATGGTGCCCTCACCTTTCATTTCAATGTTGCTTACCGATACTATATATGATTTCCCAAGGCTTTTCTGGCCCTCTAAAATGTCTACCAACTTCCCCTCCAGAATTGATCTTGAAGCCTCAATAACAGCCTCAGCATAATCATCATTTAACAGTTCAGGCGGAACCCTGATTACGTATTCATCCTCAAGCAATATGTACATATTCATTCTCCTTTAAAATACTGATAAAGAATTTAATAATGTTATAAATATTTATGTATTGTATAAACCTAAAAAATATAAGGATAATACCCATTTACCTACAATGGAAAAAATCAGGGATATATTATCAGACAAATTTCTGGGAAAGGAAGTCTCCATAAGGGGCTGGGTTTATAGGGTTAGAAGCTCGGGTAAAATTACATTTATTGTTTTACGTGATTCAACAAATATCATTCAGTGTGTGGCATCCACAGAGAACCTGAATGATTCAGTCATGAAGGACATATCATCACTCACTGTAGAAAGTAGCCTTGAACTTTCAGGAATAATAAGAAAGGAGCCCAGGGCGGTTACCGGTTATGAACTTTCAATAATGACCTTCAAAATATATGAAAGGAACGAGAATTTTCCCATAGCTAGAGATCTGGGCGAGGAATTTTTGCTGGACAACCGGCACCTATGGCTTAGAAGCCGTGAATTTACTGCTGTATTGAAAATAAGATCAACAGTGTTCAAGGCATTCACAGATTATTTTTACGGAGAAGATTATTACCAGGTTCAGGCACCCATGTTTGTTTCCACGGCAACCGAAGGCGGTGCATCCCTTTTCAATGTTGATTATTTTGGTGAAAAGGTGAATCTTACCCAGAGTTCTCAGTTCTATCTTGAAACTATGATATTCAGCCTGGAAAAGGTTTTTACAATAGCACCCAGTTTCAGGGCAGAAAAATCAAGGACAAGAAGGCACCTCACCGAATACTGGCACGCAGAAGGTGAAGCAGCATGGTATAACAATGAGGATATGATGGAAGATGAAGAAAAAATGATTAAATACATCATAGACGCAGTTTTAAAAAATAATCGTGCAGATCTGGAGATAATCAATAGAGATATAGATAAATTGAGGAATATTAAAATTCCATTCCAGAGGATCAGGTACAGGGATTTAATTGAAAGGACAAAAGAATTCGGGATGAATCTGAAATACGGGGACGATCTTGGTGCAGACGAGGAATACGGAATAATGATTCACTTCGACAATCCTATATTTGTAACAGATTATCCGGAGACATTGAAAACTTTCTACCACAGGCCTGATCCTGATAGCCCGGGTGAAATATTGTGCCATGATCTGCTTGCCCCGGAAGGCTACGGCGAAATTCTTGGCGGTGGTGAAAGAATTTATGATCTTAATGAGCTACTTGACAGAATAAAAAAGAATGGGCTCAGTCCTGAAGATTATTACTGGTACGTTGACCTGAGAAGGTATGGGAGCATACCTCATAGTGGTTTCGGCCTGGGTCTCGACAGGCTTGTCATGTGGATCTGTGGTCTTTCCAATATACGGGAAACAATTCCATATCCACGAACAATTAGACGGGTAAAGCCATGAATAATTTCCTTGCAGCACTTCACGGAGAATCACATGAAAAAATACCTGTATGGTTCATGCGCCAGGCAGGCAGGTACATGAGTGAATATAAGGAAATCAGAAAAAGCTTTAACATAAGGCAGATGTGCATGGATCCAACAATCACAGAGAAAATAACATATTTACCTGTCAGTAAACTCAATGTTGATGCCGCAATTATATTTGCCGATATCATACTCCCGCTGGAGGCCATGGGATATAATATTGATTTTAACAGCAGTGGACCTGTAATTCAAAATGGATACAGAAATAACCCCGAATTGAAGGAAATTCACGAATTTGATAAAAATTCATTGAAATACAGAACCACGGATGCCATAAAACTTTTCAAGGCAAAACATCCAGAAACCCCGCTAATTGGATTTTCAGGTGGAATCATAACGGTTTTATCATATATTATTTCTAGTACATCTGATAATAATCTTATATATACAAAAAATACAATGTTAAATGACAGGTCATTTACAGAAATGAAAAATATGATAAAAAATATGATTATAGACTATCTGAAGATGCAGATACAGGCAGGGGTAGATGCTGTGCAGATTTTTGACTCATGGCTGGGATCGCTTTCTCCATATATGTTTAACAAATATCTAAAAAAGGATATAATTGAAATAGTCAATGAAATAAGGGGCAGTGTGCCACTGATTTATTTTGCCACAGGAAATTCAGGTATGATTGATCAGTTCAACGATGTAAAACCAGATGTGCTGAGCCTGGACTGGAGAATATCTATAAGTCAGGCCGAAAAAATACTGAATCCCGAGATCGGAATTCAGGGAAACCTTGATCCATACATTGCCGAATATAACGGCGAAGCTGCGATTCAGGAAACCAGATCAATACTGAATCAGACCGCAGGAATAAATAATTATGTATTCAATTTTGGCCATGGTGTACTCCCTGAAACATCCCCGGCTACTCTGAGGGAAATAGTTGAAATAGTACACAACCATAATTTTCATTAATTCAATACCATTTGCCGGGAAAATAATAAATCCATGGAAAAAATATGCATTGATGAAAAAAGTTATACTACTCAGTTATGGCAGCCCGGAAAGGGTCGAAGATGTACCTGAATATTTATCCGGAATCTTCCAGGGAAAGCCTGTGCCGGAAAAAATTCTTAATGAAAACATCAAGAAATATGAAATGGTCAATGGAAAATCCCCTTCCAATGAAATAATAAAAAATCTCATGAACAAATTACAGAAACTACTTGCAAAGTATGGTGATTTTGATATTACAGATGCTTATAAGCACTGGCATCCGGGCATAGAGGAGGTTGTTTCATCATTGGATTCAGATTATGAGGAAGTAATAGCATTGCCGCTTTTTGCCTTTAAATCCAATAATATAAGGAAATCTTACGAGGCTCCTCTGGAAAAAGGGTTTAACGGAAAAAATATGAAATTAAAATTTATTAATGGAGTGGATAGAAGCATACTCTCCTGCATGTGGGCATCCGAGATAAGTAAATACATGTATGAATACGATAATTTCTTGTTCACCGCTCACAGCCTGCCATTAATAGACGATGAAAGCGATTATTATAATTCTCTGGCGAGGAACGCAAAAAACATCTCCAGAATACTGGGCATAGGTAATTATTATACTGCATTTTACAGTCAGGGTCCTTACGGGAAATGGATCCAGCCATCAATATACGATTTACTTGATCAGTTCAGAAAAGATAACGTTGACAGTATTCTGGTATCGCCAATAGGATTTCTCTATGAGCATCTGGAAATATTATATGATCTTGATGTAAAATACAGAGATTTCCTATCAGAGCATGGAATAAAATATTTAAGGGCAAGAACACCATCAGATTCGGATCAAATGGCTGTACTTCTGAAGAATATAATACTGGATAGCACCGGATTACACGATTGAAATATATAAATTCAGTTTTAACCTTATAAAAATTTGAAGTACAACTGATGGCTTTTCTCAGTATCAACTATTTGATTTCTTTCATTTAAAGTTAAATCTTTTTAAGCTTTAATGCATAACTATAGTATGGAATCATACAGCATCTTTTGCTACAATGCATCCGATTATATAAAAGAAATTGCCAAGGTTGGAACCAACAGCGATATACAGTTATACCACAGAAAGGACGGCGATACCATAATGACATTTATTGAGCCGGTGAAGTATCCGGAGAAGATATCATCACTTACTGATTCTATATATCCTTCGGACATGGCAATAGTAAAGGTAAGTGCCATCAACCGGGATCTGGGTGAGGTTATAGTCGCCCTTGATCTTATGGGTAAAACAACTGGATTTATAATTACCAGTGAGGAGCAGCAGCCTGCGGTCAAAAAAATACTGGAAAACACATCGCTAACCGGCTTCAAATTCTTTCATGGAAAACCTATGGAGCTCATAGATGAAATAAAGAAAGTAAAAATGAATCGCAATAATACAGATAATCTAACGGTTATAGATCACTTTTTCAAGGTAAAAGGAGTAGGTACAGTGGCTCTGGGATTTGTTTTATCGGGTAGCATATCAAGGCACCAGAAATTAATATTATCTGATCTGGACAGGGAAGTAGAGGTAAGATCTATACAGATGAATGATGAGGATGTTGACATGGCACCGGCAGGTTCCCGAGTTGGACTTGCCCTGAAAAATGTGGAGCCAACAGATATGGAGCGTGGTATGTTTATATCTGATAAACCTTTCAAATACGCAGAGGAAATAAAGGGTAAAGTAATTCCACAGAAGAGTCTCAAATTAAATCTCGGAGATAATTTTGAGGTTTTCATATCAGATATAATGAGATTTCAGAGAGGAAAATTTGAAAACGATCATATTATACTGGACAAAAAAATCCCTATTACAAAAAGCAGGGCTGTTCTTTCAAGCAATAATATAATTCCAAGAGTTTTCGGAACTATTGACCTCTGATTTTTCTTGTGAGCATCTGCTCAGTTCCTATGTCATGCCTGACATAATAATCTCCACTTATATATTTCAACTTATCTTCAACAATATCCGATGCCTCATAAATGCTATCCCCTATTCCTATGAGCGCAAGTGCCCTGGATTTTGAAGTTTTCACCCTGTTCAATGTCCCCGATACAGAAGAGTAGTATAATTTGAAATTATCCGATTCTATTCCATCTTTAATTAAAAGTTCTGATTCTACAGGTTTTATTCCGTATCCAGGCGGAACCATGTATTTGAGTACTGTTGCCTTATTTAGAAATTTAAGATTTTCTTTCAGGGTTCCACTGTAAATATCCAGAAAAACATCCACAAGATTGGATTTAAAAAGCGTCAATACATTTATACTCTCTGGATCGGCGAACCTTGCATTGACCTCAATGACTTTTACACCATGGGAAGTATCCATGAACTGGCCGTATATTACTCCTTTGAAGGTATTCCCATCTTCCTTCATGGAGTCCACTATCTTCCTGAGAATATTTCTGGCATCATTAACCGTATCTATTGTAATAAATGGTAATGTAAAATTTTTGTCTGAAATGGATCCCATGCCGCCCGTATTCGGACCGAGATCATCTTCATACAACCTTTTATAATCCTGCACTACAGGCATAAAGGCTATATGTGTTCCATCAGTAAATGCCTGTATAGAAAATTCTTCGCCAGTTTCCCTTTTTTCCAGTAAAACCTTCCCATCTCTTTCCAGAATTTCGGAGGCATATGCCATTGCTTCGGCTGTTCCGCTTAACTGCAGACCCATCACCTTCACGCCCTTCCCCCCAGTAAGGCCAATTGGTTTTACAGCATATTCACCATCATTTTCATGAAAAAATTTTTCCAGATCCACACCGTTTGTGATCAGCCTGTTTTCTATATCGCCCTTGATTCTGTATTTTTTCATCAGGCTACGCATATATTCTTTTGATGTCTCAATTTTTGCTGCCTTCTGGGTCGGGGACGCAACAGGTATATGGTTTTCAGTAAGTCTATCAACAAGGTCGGTCTCAAGGACACCGTCTGGACCTATAAAGGCTATGTCAATTTTATTTTTTCTGGCAAAATCCACGATCTTCTGGGAATCAGTGCTGTATTCAATAATATCCTTTGATAGTCTTATTATTGATGGATTATCATTCATAATCACGGAATAAAGTGTATCAGTTTCCCTGATTTTCCTTGCAATTGCATCTTCCCTACCACCACTGCCTACAAGTAAAACATTCATTGTTCTTCTGCACGTAATGTCCTCTTGTTAATATTAAATTTACGGTGAAACTCGGTTGTGACCTTATATTTATGTGTATTTCTATATTTCCTTGCTGAAACCATTCCGCCCTTTTTTAATTTTTCTAAGTCATCCTTGTAATCATAACCGAAATTTTCTCTCAAATCTCCGGATATGGCTTCCCCATTCATTTTAAAAATATAGGATAACATGGCAAGCTGTTTTTCATTAAATTCCTTCTCTATAAAAGGATCCACAAATGGAACCATATCTTCGCTTAGCTTTATTTTATAACTGTTTCCGAACTGACCCACCTTTAAAGAGCTGTTAATTTCTTCATAGGTGCGGGATATCTCCTTTATCGCCCGGCTGAATTCGAGGGTACTGATCCCGAGATATTCGGATATTTCAGATGCCTTCATTGGCTCCCTGGACGAATAAAGTATAGCTTCAATTTTTCTGGAGATATCATTCATTAAAACTCAATATAGGAATTAGAATTTAAATTTATTGAATTATGTAGTACAAACTCTCCTGTGGAAAAACTAATTATTCTATTTCGTATATACCTGCTGTGCATTTTGAGAAGAGTCAAATTGCTAATTCAAAATACGCATTCGACGAATTTGACCCCGTTCCAGAGGGAATGCGGAAAAATAATTCTTCAGAACTTTTTGCCATCTGGTTCGCTTCCAACCTCACCATCGGTGATTTCGCCATAGGTTTTATTCCTGTGTTGCTGGGTCTCAGCATTCAAATGGCCGTCTTTTCAATGGTACTTGGAAGCATCATGGGTTCATTGATGGTAGGTCTCATGTCCAGAACTGGAACACTTACTGGTTTGCCGCAGATGGTGCTGGGCAGAAGGGCATTCGGAAAACACTTCGGTATATTCATGACGGGCCTTCAGTGGCTCAATACCCTGGGCTGGCTTACTGTCAACCTCATACTGGCATCATTTGCATTTTCACTTGCATTTCATATTCCCTACTACGAAATTTCTATACTAATAATGGGGCTGATAATATTCCTTATATCAAATTCTGGAAGAAAAGCAATCTCATATTTTGAAAAAACCATGTCATTTGTGCTTGGTTTACTCTTCATTTTCATAGTAATCAATGCAGGCTTTCATACCGGCGAGATATATGCATATAAACCTGTTTCTTTCAGTTTCGGCATAGCATTCGGCATTACCCTTGCCACATCTTTTTCATATCTGATGTCATGGGGCCCATATGCAGCTGACTATTCCCGGTACAATAAGACGAAAAATTCCTTTATATATACTTTCAGTGGCGGTTTGCTTGCTACTGTCTGGGCTGAAATTGCCGGACTTTTGATTGCAATAATGTCTCTGAATCCTTCAGGAAATCCGGCCGGTGATCTGAAGTATGTTCTGGGCCCATACGGCATTATAGGATTATCTGCAATATTCCTCGGGGGTATAGCTGCTGATGCCATAAATCTCTATTCCAATTCAATCTCACTGAAAAGCACCGGTCTCAGGATGAAGAGGATACATACTGTCCTGGTGGGAATTATTATTGCAGTGCTGCTTTCCATAGTTCTTTATACAAAATTTTATGAATTCTACGAGGATTTCCTCTTCTTGCTTGATTACTGGATAACACCATGGCTGGGCATAATGATTGCAGACTTTTTCATTGTGAATAAACATAGAGCGTTCAATTTTAAATCTATACCAGGTGTCAATATTGCAGGAATATTTTCTTACTTTCTCGCCCTTATCGTTTCAATTCCATTCATGGACCCTGGAATAATCTATGAGGGCATTATATCAAAATTATTTCTCGGGGGAGTAGATATAAGCTATTATATTTCGTTTCTCTTGGCACTTATTCTTTATCCATTAATGATAAAAATAATTAATAGATATAATATGCATATGCATGTTAAACGATAATGAAATATTATATTATATAGAAAGGCGGCAACTTATATCAGACAACTATAATCCCGACTGCCTTACCCCAAATGGATACGATCTCAGAATAGGGGAACATACAGAGAATACAGTAGAAAAGAATCAATTATTTTTTATTTCTAGCTTCGAAAAACTGGATCTTCCTGATAACATTGTAGCATCGCTTTATATAAAGTCCAGATATGCCAGACATGGAATTTTCTCTTCATTCGGTTTTGTAGATGCAGGATTTTCCGGAAACCTTACTATGGCATTTTATAATTTTGGGGATTCTCTTCAAATTCATTCTGGCTTAAAATTTGTGCAGATAGTTTTTCATGAAATAAATAGTCCTGCAAAAAACTATGCCTCAAGATCTGGAAATTACCAGAATAGCAGGGGTATAAACCGTAAATAAATTGATAAAAGCTATACAAACTCCAGAATGTTCGGAATAAGCAGAAAACATAAATCTTCATTAAACTGGAAATTAAATTGGAATCAGATATCCAGTTACCAGGCCATATCGAGATCATAAGCTCAATCAGTACAATAATATACCGGAAAAGACATCCATTTAACAACCTAAATAATGTCTTAAAACGCATTTATTAATGGGAATTTTCTAATTTTTATCCCTTATATCAAAATATATATGCATTGAATTCATGATGCCAGATGATTCAGATACAGGGAATTTCAAAGGAGTATGGAAAAAAACAGATAGCCCTGGATTCACTCACCCAGACTTTAGATAATGGAATAGTATCAATTATTGGTAAAAATGGTGCAGGTAAAACAACACTGCTCAGGATACTTTCAACCCAGTTGAAGGCAACTTCCGGAGATGCATTGATAGACGGTCTAAGTATAAACCGGGATACCAGACAGATACGCGAAAGGATTGTCAGTATCCCACAGGAAGCAGCTCCCATAGGCATACTTACTGCATATGAACAGGTATTCTTATATCTCACAGGAAAGGGTTTTTCATTTCATTCGGCAAAAGAAGACTCGAGAAGGGCATTGAAAAGTGTAGGTCTCGGTGACAAAATGAACGTGCCAACCGATGAACTGTCCGGTGGCATGAAACGGAAAATGTTCGTTGCCATGGCACTGGGTTCAAATGCAGAGACAGTTTTCCTTGACGAGCCCACAACAGGTCTTGATCCACTGTCAAGAATGGAAACATGGAGTGCAATAAAGGAACTCACAGGAAATGTTATATTAACCACACATTATATGGAGGAAGCCACAGAACTCTCAGAAAAAATTTATATGATGGATTCGGGAAAATTTATCGGATCTGGAACCGCAGATCAGCTGCTGCAGGATTTACAGGATAAGGTAAGGGTCGAATCCAGAAACTTCATGTCCGGGTCATACCGTGTTGGCAATATGTATATAAAATATGTGAGCAGAAACAGTATTAAAGATTATGATGACGTTTACTATTCTCTGAAAAAAATAACCATAGAGGATTTATTTATAATAAGGGGTGTCGATCTTGAATCTTAAGTTTATACTGGCAATGGCGTGGTATTATGGGGTCAAAACCGTAGTCCGCGGGCCATCATACCTCATAGCATCGCTGGCAACTCCACTTACATTGCTCTTTCTAGTCTTTGTTTTGAGTCATGGTGCCCTGGTCAAATTTGCAATAGTCGGGGGCCTTATTGCATTTGTGGGGTCGGTTGGGCTTTCCGGTGCTGGTGATTCTGCGTTTTTCAGGCTTCAATTACGAATCCAGGATTTATATGTTCCCAGTAAGGTATCACCCTTCGACTATATGGCAGCATTTACAATGAGCTACCTTGTTTTTTCAATTCCAGGAATAGTGCTTTATATTTATCTTGGAACTATATATCATCTTTTTACAGTATACGATTCTCTTATGATGGTATTTGTAATGCTTTTGCTTATAATATCTACCACCTCAATTTCTTTTATTATTTCCGGATCAATAAAGCATCTCAGGAATATATGGGGAATAACAGGCATACTTACAATTATAACAAGTATACTCCCTCCAACATTCTATCCATATACCTATGTTCCAAAGATTTTTCTCTATATAATCGCACTATCCCCGACAACTCCTGCTGCAGTGATTGCACAGGGGGCATTTGGGCTCTCTCCAAATTTTAATATTATGATATATATACTCGTAGTTGAAACTACCATATATGCAATGCTGGCAAGAATTCTGGTACGGTGGAGAGAGGATTAGATGATTCTTATTATTTATCTATTTATTGAAAAATAAGTTAAAGAAATGCTTAAATAGAGTTCCTGCCATATGAGTATATATGTTAAACCCAATGAATTCCGAACTTCTTTATGATAAATTCGGCAGGCCGGTTAATAGCCTGAGAATTCAGCTAAACGCTATATGCAATTTTAACTGCATATTCTGCCATATGGAGGGTACAGAAAGAAGCATACAGTATATGACACCAGAACAGATAGAAAACGTTGTTGCAGTTGCTGCCAGCCACGGTGTCAATAAAATCAAATTTACCGGGGGTGAACCTCTTCTCCGTGAGGATATACTGGATATAGTGAGAAGAACCAGAAAACATATAACAGGTAATATATCACTGACCACAAATGGTGTTGAACTACGCAAACTTGCGAAGGATTTAAAGGAAGCAGGTCTGGACCGTGTCAACATCTCCATGCATGCCATAGATGAGTATAATTTTCATTTCATAACAGACACAAAGAAGAATTTTCTGCCAATAGTAAAGCAGGGTATAGAGGCAGCAAAGGAGGCAGGTTTAGGTCCTATTAAAATAAATTTTGTTCTAATGAAGAATATCAATGAGGACCAGGTAGACGGCATGATAAAATTCTGTGCCATCAATGGATACACCCTGCAATTGATTGAATTTGAGGCAAACAGGGATAAGGAACACAGCGAAGAATATATAAAATACCATGTACCCCTTGATTCCATTGAAAACAGAATCATGAAAGAAGCAGAAGACATAGAGTATAATCCACTTCATAACAGGGAAAGATATACTGTTAATACTGATTATGGCAGGGTTAAAATTGAGTTTGTAAAGCCAATGAGAAATGCAGATTTTTGCAGGCACTGTACAAGATTGAGAGTAACTGCGAATGGGCAGTTCAAGACCTGTTTACTCCGTGAAAATGACTATTTTAATATAAGTGGTATCCTTGATAACAGTGAAGAAATAGATAATGTGTACAGGAAGGCTGTAGGCGCTAGAGTACCATACTGGAGATGAATTATGAGAGTAACAGTATTATATTTTGCCCGGGTAAGGGATATTACCGGAAAAAGTGAGGAGTCCCTGACAATAAATCGTGGAAGTATGGATGAACTTATGGAAACTATATTTTCAGTGTACCCTGACCTTAGAAATATCAACAACCTTCTCATATCAGTAAATAATGAATACTATTCCGGGCTTCCACTGAGAGATGGAGATAAAGTGGCTTTTTTCCCTCCTGTAAGTGGCGGTTAAGAATTCATGTAAAGTATTTTCCCTTCATATAAAGCAGAAGCCCATCTCCTCTCGGATCTATCCCTTTATCGGTTTCTTTATCCTTATCTACCGTAATTCCCTGTGCATGCCCCATCATATCATTCAGATCATCGACGGGTTCATAATGGTCCAGTCTGAGAGAACTCTCATAATAAATTTTTGAATCACCATAAATTGAGGCGGGATATGCAAACCTGGGATATGCTATGGCATCCTGCATTGCGAAACCCAGATCTATAATCCTTGAGAGAATCTGAACATTTACCTCTGGCTGTACATCCCCGCCCATACTTCCAAGAATAATATCCTTTGGGCCGGATGCCAATGTGCTCATCAATGTATGGAATGTTTTCTTTCCCGGTTTTAAGGAATTTTTATTGTTTCTGTCCAGTGAAAAATAACTACCTCTATTGTTCATATTTATTCCTGTGCCCTTAATCGTATGCCCAGAACCAAATCCCATATAATTGCTCTGTATAGCACTGATTTCTATATCTCCATCGAAAATGGAATATGCGGTGGTATCCGACAGTTCTGATTTACCATTACCGTTATGTGAGCTATCTGATTTCAAATCATCGATGTTTTCAGGCAATTTGACACCATCATATATGTAATTTTTTCTAATATTGTAGGCATCGTACATTGTGTTTATGAGTGTATCATAATATTTCTGGTGTTCCATACCAGAAAGTTCGTATTTATTCAAATCCCTCAACCATACTGCAGCTGCTAATCCCTGGCTTACTGGTGGATTTGTATATACATTATAATCCCTGTATTTTACCCTGACCGGATCTCTCAGTTCTGCTTTATATTTATCCAGGTCCTCTTTTGCTATGAGTCCCCCTTTTTCTTTCATATCCTTATCGATTACATCTGCTATCTCTCCATTGTAAAAGGATTCCAGTCCGTTATTCACAAGTAATTCTAATGTATTACCCAGGTCTTTCTGTACAAGCCATTTATCTGTATCTTTATATATGCTGTTGAAGTCTTCATCTCCCCCTTCAAATTTATTGATTGCCTTAACAAGTTTCCTGCTGGGCTCGAAGCCGTCTCTCGCAAACTGTATTGCCCTTTTAAAATCCTCTTTTATGCCCAGTTTTGCCCTTTCATTTGCAATAATCCACGAGGATACAAGTCCGGGTATGGAAAATGATGATAAAGGTCCAGTCTTAGGTATTTCTTTAAAATCTTTCTGTTCGTAAAAATCTATGCTTGCCCTCTGAGGAGCGTATCCACTTGCATTTATGCAGTAATATTTATCATCCTTTATGGTTGCAAATAAATCTCCACCCAGTCCATTAAGATGTGGCTGTACAACTACCAGGGTAGATGATGCTGCGAGCATGGCATCATATGCGTTACCGCCCTTTTCCAGCACTTCAATTCCCGCCTGTGAGCTTAATGGGTGACTTGTTGCTACATTATATTTCATAAAATAAATATTTACTCTAACTATTTAAATAATTTCAATGATAAGAGTGGCGGAATTGTTCTTAATGAAAATATTTTATCAATCATACTATCTGCAAAAGTTTAAGTATAAATTTTTAGCATAATGATTATGAAATCGAATAAGTTAATGTCGGTAATCGTAATTGTAATTATAGTTGCAGTTGTTGCAGGTGGAGGATATTATGCCTACCATTATGAAACGACTGGCACATTGAAAGTAAGCGCAGCAGATACTCCGCCGAGTATTACAGGAATTTTAGATGTAAATGTTACATTCAGCGCCATTGCACTGCATTCTGATAAGGCATCTTCCAATTCCACCGGGTGGACAAATTACTCACTGCATGATAAAACCGTTAATATAATGGATATCAATGCCAGCAATGCAGCATTTCTGTCCAACCTTTCAGTACACGCTGGTAGCTACAACATGATGAAAATATATATAAAAAGTGTTTCAGTGTATATAAAGGGAGGGTATCTCAACTTTTCGAGCTCAACTAGTATGAGCCTACATCTGGCACATGCATTCGCAGTTGTGGTCTTTGTTCACCCTCTCATAGTTTCAGCACACGCTACTACATCCATGGTAACGGATTTCAATCTGTCTAATAATATTCAGATGAGTAGCCATACATTCAACATGAGCGCATCAGTTATCATAAATTAAATTTTAAAATTTTGAATATTTTTTATCCACAAAAACTTTATTTTTTATATACTGCTAATGAACGATGAACCCTTTTGAAAGAGGCACAATAGGAAATGTTGAACTCAAAAATAGATTTGTCATGGCACCGATGATTTCAAATTTATGTAATATTGATGGTACAACAAATGATAACCACATTGCATATCTGAATGAACGTGCAAGAGGTGGTTTCGGTCTCATCATAACGGAGTATGCATACGTTGATTCCTCCAACGGGAAGGGATCACCCAATGAGATGGGCATTTTTAAAAGGGAGCAAATTCCTAAACTATCCAGGCTTACTGAAAGAATCCACGCATCCGGTTCAAAGATTTTTGTACAGCTGGTCCATGCGGGAGGAAAGGCAAATCCGCACTATAATGAGGGTAAAGTATTCGCCCCGTCCAGTGTTGACTATCTTGGAACCACTCCTGTCGAAATGTCTTTTGACGATATAAAGGAAGTTGAAGAAAAATTCGTAAATGCAGCCGAAATATCTGCCAGGGCAGGATTTGATGGCATAGAGCTCCATGGCGCACACGGATACCTTTTTCAGGAATTCATATCGCCTGCACTGAACAACCGAACTGATGAATACGGCGGATCCGTTGAAAATAGAGTAAGAATAATTAATGAAATCACATCGAATATAAGAAGAAAGGTCGATATTCCTGTTGGAATCAGATTGAGTCTTTACGAGGATGATGCGGATGGCTATGGTGCTCACTACGGAATTGAAATTGCATCCTCATTGAAGAATATTGATTATGTTCACTTCTCTGCTGGAAGATTTGCACCTCCGGGTTCTTCAGCATCGTTCTACTATGACCATATGCATATAGGAGAAAAACTCAGGAGAAAGTTGAATATTAGTACCATGCTTGTCGGATCCATAAATTCCCTCCAGGATGCAGAAAAAGCTCTGAACGTCTCAGATTTCGTCGTTTTGGGAAGGCAGGCTCTCGCTGATCCATATACACCTTTCAAACTACAGAACTCAATTCCGTACAGGCCATGCATTAGATGTAATCAGGCATGCAGAAACCTGTCGAATTCTGAGGTCAGATGCACGATAAATCCTTATACTGGTCTAGAGTTAACCGAATATAATCACCGCAAATACCGTGGAGAGATTATCATAGTCGGTGCCGGTATAAAAGGACTGGAAGCATCTCTTTATGCTGTAAAACTGGGATTAAAACCGGTAATTTATGAAAAATACTCCCTGGGCGGGCAGTTCAATGAAATCATAGATGAATATAAGAAAAAAGATTTTATGCCACTGATTGAATATTATAGGACCATGCTGAAAAGATATAAGGTAGAGGTTAGGTATGAATCACAGGATAGCGGTATAATATGCACACCTGATAAAGTTTATCCAGATATTAGAAATAATGGCGATATAAATATTGATACTAATATATATAGATACTTTGATGATGCTTTAATTATCGCAGCCAGGAATCATGTAATAATGAGCAACCGTTCCTTAAACTCACTTGAGCGGTCAAGAATACCGGGATACCGGAAAATAGCAGAAAAAGCGGGCATTGAGTTCATGGATCTTGACTCATACGATATAAAATTATATGACAAAAATCAGTATGATATTCTGGAGGCTATGAAGAGTGGAAGAAGAGCTATTGAGGCATATATATTAAGGAACGAAAGTTATTTTCTTTAGTTTTTCTAAATTTTTATAAATATCGTCTCTATAATCCATTATGAAAGTGGCAGTAATCATGGGAAGCAAAACAGATTTTCCTGTAATGGAGACAGCTGTGGAAGAATTAAAGAATTTTGGCATTGAGGTTGAATACCGGGTGGTTTCAGCTCACAGGACACCTGAGTTTATGCTCCAGTATGCACAGGACGCAATAAAGAACAATATAGAGGTAATAATAGCAGGTGCAGGAGGAGCAGCACATCTGCCCGGTATGGTGGCAGCTATGACAACACTTCCGGTAATAGGTGTTCCTATTCAGTCAAAATCACTTAATGGAATGGATTCATTGCTTTCCATTGTTCAGATGCCCCCCGGGGTACCGGTTGCGACTGTGTCAATCAATGGAGCTCGAAACGCAGCTTTGCTTGCCCTTAGAATTCTATCAATAAAATATCCAAAGATCAGGGAAATGCTTGATGACTTCGTATCAAAGCAAAGAGATTCTGTACTCAGTGATAAATTATGAAAATAGGAATTATTGGATCAGGTCAGCTGGGATACATGATGATAAACGCAATGCGGAGGTATCCTATAGAATTTTATGTAATAGATGATAACAGAGGGCCATCTTCAGAGATAGCTGATAAATTCTACGATGTTTCAGATTATAAAGAATTTGTGGATGCCTGTGATTATGTTACATACGAATTCGAACATATAAGCAGTGAAATTCTTGATTACGCTGAAGAGCAGGGTAAATTGCGCCCGTCAAAGAAAGCTGTTGAGCTAAAAAAAGACAGGTCACTAGAAAAAAAATTCCTCAATGAGCATAATTTTCCCATAGCCAATTATAAATATGCTGAAACCTACAAAGAAGCATTTGGCAAGGCGAAATTATTTCACAAAGCCGTAATAAAAAGTTGCATGGGCGGATATGATGGGAAAAACCAGTATTATATAAATCCTGATACAGAATATGAAAATCATCCAGATATGCCATATGTAATAGAGGAATTCATCGATTATGATTATGAAGCCTCTATAATTGCTGTTAGGGATCAAAAGGGAAAGTTTTACAATTTTGAACCCTCCTTTAATTATAACCAGAATGGTATTCTCATATACAACATATCTCCAGTAAAAAATACCCTTGAAATGATTGATATAGCAAAAAGGCTCATGGAATCTCTTGAATATATAGGTGTTATGGGCATTGAATACTACGTAAAGAATGATAATGTGATAATAAATGAATATGCACCAAGAGTACACAACACCGGCCATCATACCCTTACCGGGAGTTCAATTTCACAGTTTGAGGAGCATATACTTGCGGTGTCGGGAATGGATGCTGTAAGACCAGACCTTTTTGTACCCTCAGGCATTGTAAACATTATAGGCACTGGTGTGGATGGAAAGATATCCAGAATCCTGGAACTTGGTAAAACTAATTTATACTGGTATCATAAAAATGAGGTCAGGCGCAAGAGAAAGATGGGACATGTTAACGTTTACGGCGATACATACGTGGAAGTTCAGGAAAAAATAAAGGAAATAATGGGCATATTATATGGAGATAATCTGAAAGATTTTATTTAAAGTAAAAGAACAGCCTTTACACCGTTAACTTTTTTTATTTCGTTGAGCACTGTACCAGTAACAGCTTCGGTTGTTACTACTATTGCCCTGGGATTGTCTATGAGGTCCGGGTCATCTGTGATTACCTGCCTAACAGAAATATTATTGTTTGCAAGAATATTCATCACCCCGGATATTATTCCAGGTTTTGAAGCATCAACGGGAATAATCTCTATAACTCCAAAACCAATTTTTGACCCTGAATTTTCAAAATTTGAAACAGGCGAAAGGTTGCTGAAAAATTCATAAAGTTTCTTATCACTGATAACTTTCTGAATAAGATTTACAATTACCCTTCTATCAACATGATATGCCCTTGCAATGGAATTAGGCTTTATCTCTATTTCATCACAGAACAGCTTTGGCTCGTCATATAATATTTTTACAGATATCCCAATTTCTGTCATTCTCTGTATAACCTTCATTTCAGCCGGATATCCCTCGAATATTTCATTGATGTAGTCCCACATAAAACCTCTAATGTGAATTAAGTATATAATAATTCAATAAAACAAATTAAAACTATTTGTTCTTTTTAAGAATTTTATCTCATTCTGACGAATATTTTTTTACCAATCTCGCGAATTCATCATAATTTCCCGGTTTATGCACATTAAGATCGGAGTTTTTCATAGTATTCACTATAAATTGTTCCGGGAATTGCATTGGCAAATGGGCCACAATAAATTTAGCGGCTTCTTCTGGTTTTTCTCTGATAAGTTTTATTCCCAAATTATAAGCATCCACGAAGTCCTTCTCGCTACTGTACACCGTGGCACCGCAACTTCCAGGGATAACTATGTTGTTTTTCTTGAAGTATTCCTCTATACTTATTCCGGCACTGTCCATTGCAGGCACTACTACTGTATCCACCTGGTTACCATTCATTGCGTCCATGAGCTCACCCATGCCCTCGAAATACTGTATTTTTACATCCTTGCCAGTTTCGCCAACGTACGCCCTGAAGAGTATATCAGAGGCACCACCCTTTCTGGTCATTCCTATTTTATAGCCGAGCTTCGGAGCGACCCTGGATAGGTTTTCAATTGTCACATAATCTATTGGCAATCCACTTTTTACAAGGGAAACAGTGGAATCAAGCACAACATCGGGCTTTTTATCTCCCATATCGGAAGATTTTTTGAATTCTATTTCTATATCCTTTCTTTCCATCATGGCTGCCACTAATGGGTAGCAAACCGGTCCAGGAGCTGCAATAACTTTCATAAATGTTTATTAAAAAACTGTTTATTAACTTAATGTTATTATCAATGTCAGTAATGTCGTAAATATAAACGAATTTAGTTTAAATTATATATTATATATTTTTTGCAATTCATTAACAGTTACAGCAAGATAATTATAAAATATAATGAAAAATAATATATCATATGTTGAGATTAGGTTTTTTAAGGTTTAAATGAAAAAATACTTGTTACTTGAAGATGGCACGGTCTATGAGGGTTATGGATATGGCTATGATGGTGATACAGACGGTGAACTTGTTTTTACCACATCAATGTCTGGATATTTAGAAACAATT
The DNA here is from genome assembly GCA_021797025.1 of Thermoplasmata archaeon. The sequence goes on along the minus strand of JAKAAK010000001.1, from coordinate 12,019 downwards.
ACTGACCCATCATATGCCGGGCAAATTCTGATCTTTGCCTTTCCTGAGATTGCAAATTACAGTGTGAGCATGGAACATATGGAGTCAGATAAAGTACAGGTTTCCGGACTTATAACAAAGGATGCGCACATTTTACTGCAGGGCGGGAACCATGGAATCGAATTCAATGAATTTCTGAAGGCAAATAAAATTCCTGCAATAGATGGAATAGATACCAGAGAACTTGTGGAGAAAATCAGAAAACACGGTACCGTGAGAGCTCATATCAGTAATAAAAATGAATTTCCAGATAATTTTCAGGATACTATGCAGCTGGATCTTGTTTCTAAAGTATCAAGAAAGGAGTATCAGTATTATAATTCTGGCAGAAAAAAGGAATTCCTGTTCATAGATGTGGGAACCAAAAACAGCTTAGTAAAGCGCCTGAGCGAAATCGCATCACTCCATATTGTTCCTTATAATTATGATTTCTATTCCATCAAATTCCATTATGATGCAATATTCCTCCCTAACGGGCCGGGAGATCCGGATCATGAATCACTGGCACCGCTGAGGGCTTTTATCAAGGAAAAAGCCTCGGAAATGCCTGTAATGGGCGTTTGCATGGGCAATCAACTCATCGCGCTTTCCCTTGGTGGAAAAACTGAGAAAATGAAATATGGACATCGTGGGATAAATCACGCTGTTGGTATAGGCAATAGAGTGTATATTACGTCACATAACCACGGTTATGCAGTGAATAAGGAATCATTATCGGGAACAGGACTGGCGGTTACGGGTCAGGATATAAATGATGGTACGGTTGAAATGATCAGGCACAGGGAATTGCCTGTATTTTCAGTGCAGTTCCATCCTGAAGCGTATCCAGGTCCATATGATAGTTCGTGGTTCTTTGATGAGGTCAGGGAAGCTGTAGGTGAATGATATGAAAATAGATATAAAATGCACACTCGTCATAGGTTCAGGTCCCATAGTTATCGGTCAGGCAGCCGAGTTCGATTATTCCGGTTCTCAGGCATGCCTTGCCCTGAAGGAGGAAGGAATCCGCACTGTTTTGCTTAATTCAAATCCTGCTACTATACAGACCGACCTTGAAATAGCTGACAGAATTTACATAGAACCTGTTGACCCAGAAAGTGTAATAGAAATAATTAAAAAGGAAAAAATAGATTCAATTCTACCCTCAACGGGAGGGCAGGTTGGACTCAACCTTGTAATTCTGCTTGACAAACTTGGTATACTCAAATCAAACGGAATAAAGGTTCTGGGTACTCCTGTAACATCTATTGAGGTGGCTGAGGATAGAAAAAAATTCTTCAATCTCATGAGGCAGATAGGAGAACCCATAATCGATTCGTATACACTTATAAAGGAAAATTACAGAACTATGATTGACGGGATTAAAAAATACCCATTAATACTTAGAACAGGCTTTTCACTCGGTGGATCAGGTGGTGTTATAATAAGAAACCGGGATGAATTAATTTCATACTGCGATGACTATTTTTCAGTCCATGATGATAATGTAGAACTGGACGAATCACTTCTCGGACTGAAAGAAATAGAGTATGAAATGATGAGAGACAATGCAGGTAACTGCATTTCCATATGCAATATGGAGAATCTGGATCCCATGGGTGTGCATACCGGAGAGAGCATTGTAACCACTCCGTCCCTAACATTAAGCAACGATGATTACCAGAAGTTAAGAACTTCAGCTATACACATAGTGAATGAAATTGGCGTGATTGGATCATGCAACATACAGTTCGCCCTTAACCAGGCAACAAATGAGTATTACGTTGTGGAGGTGAACCCCAGAACATCAAGGTCATCTGCACTTGCTTCCAAGGCTTCAGGATATCCGATAGCAAGAATATCCACAAAGATTGCAGTTGGTTATAATATAAACGAAATAAAAAATCCTGTAACTAAGAATACGTACGCTGCATTCGAGCCTTCCATGGATTACATAACAGTAAAAATTCCAAGATGGCCCTTTGATAAATTCTCGGTAAAAAGGGAAATTGGAATAGAAATGAAGTCTATCGGAGAGGCCATGGGAATTGGCAGGACATTCGAGGAAGCCCTTATGAAGTCCATATCTTCGCTGGATATAAAGCAGGCAGTGCCAATGAGACTGTTCACATCGACTGACAAAGCCCGTGAACTAATGAAAATTCCAAACGATCAGAGAATATTTGCTATTTTTGACGCCCTGTTTCAGGGCATATCATCTGCGGAAATATCACAGCTGTCGGGTTACGATGAATTTTTTGTGGAAAAGATGCGGAACATAGCCGATGGCATATCAACAATCAAACCGGGAAAGATGCCTGAAAATATCAAATACCTGAAAATTCTCGGTATCTCAGATGAAACCATTTCATATTATTCTAAAATCAGTGTACTGGAAATAATAAAGTACAGGCTGGAAGAAAGTATAATTCCTGTGTATAAAAGCATCGATACCTGCTCAGCTGAGTTTGAATCAGAAACTTCATACCTTTACTCATCATATGATAGATACAGCGATAATAAGATAGCACAAAGGAAAAAAATTATGGTAATCGGGTCAGGCCCTAACAGGATTTCTCAGGGTGTAGAATTTGATTACGGAGCTGTGAAATCCATACTTTCGTTGAGGAAAATGGGTTTTGAAGCAATAATGGTTAACAGCAACCCTGAAACAGTATCAACAGATTTCGACATTTCAGACAAGCTCTACTTTGAACCTATTACCCTGGAGCATATATCAAACATAGTTTCAGTGGAAAAACCGCAGGGAATCATAATCCAGTTCTCCGGGCAAACAGGCCAAAATATGGCAGACGGACTTTCGAAGATTTTTAAGGATATTGTGATAGGTACCCAACCAGATAATATATTCAGAATTGAGGAGAGGACAAAATTCTCTGCCGCCCTTAAAGATCTCCGAATAAAACAGCCTGATTTTATTGAAGCTTCAAACATGAATGAGCTTGAGGAAAAAATAGGAAGCATTAAACTGCCGGTTATAATCAGGTCAAGTTTCATCATAGGCGGAAGGGCAATGGATATTATATATGACTATGGAATACTTCAGGAACGTGTCCGTGAACTGTTCATAGAGAGACCGGGTTCTCCGGTTCTTGTGAGCAAATATCTTCAGAACGCCGTAGAAATAGATGTAGATTTCATTTCATCCAGTAAAAAGTCAGTTATAGCCGGCATATCTGTGCATATTGAGGAGGCAGGCACCCATTCAGGCGATGCTACAATGGTTCTTGGGCCACATCTCCTAGAAACCTCAACGATAAAAAAAATAGAGGATATAGTTGAAAAATTGAGGGTTAACTTTAATTTGCTGGGTCTTTCAAATCTGCAGGTTGCAGTAAAGGATGGAGAAATATACGTAATAGAACTCAACGCCAGATCCTCCAGATCGATTCCATTCGTTGCCAAAGCAACCGGCATAAACTGGATTGATTACGGCATAAAGGCCATAATCGGAATCGAGCCTGATATAACATATAAAGAACCAAACTCATATTTTATCAAGGTGCCTGTATTTCCATTCAAGAGGTTCAGGGATATGGATGTTATACTGGGGCCTGAAATGAAATCAACTGGCGAAGCCATGTGTTGTGGCAAGACCTTCCACGAGGCAATGTCCAAGGTTATACGCATAATGAAACATAATTTCGAGCTTAAATCTGTTATAATCACCGTGAAGGATTCTGACAAGCCAAAGGCAATTGATATAGCCAGAAAATTAAGCCTGAATGGAATTAAGATCTACGCAACACCAGGGACATACAGCAGCCTGAAAGCTGCTGGTGTGGTTTCAACTGTTGTTTACAGGGTAAAAGACCTGAGACTTCCCGGTTTGAGTGAGATAATCAGGAGCGAGGACATATCGATGATAATTAACACACCCTCAGAATCCTACGGGTCTATCCGTGATGGTTTTTCTATAAGGAACCTTGGGATAAAAAAGGATATTCCCCTGATTACGAACATAAAATTTGCAGGGGAGCTTGTTGACGCCATATTGTCTGGAAAAAAGACCGGAATCAGGGAACTCGGAGATTATTATTAATAATAATTAAAAAATTTATTATAGTTTTATTAATACTTATATTATAAGGATTACATGAAAGATTTTGAAAAGATTTATGAGAGAATAAAATCGGTTTCACCGGAACATCATTTTGAGTTTACTGACTCACCTTTCTGGATACTTATAACAACCATACTCTCACACCGCACAAAGGATATTGTAACTGATGCAGCCGCCAGGGGACTTTACAATAAATACCACGATTCATATGGCCTGGAGGGTGCCGACCCCTCTGACGTTAAGGCAATTATAAAATATGTGGGTTTCAGCAACGTAAAATCACAGAGGATTATTGATATTGCCAGAATTATAAACCATGAATACGGTGGAAAGGTGCCAGACAACCATGATGAACTGGTCAAACTTCCGGGAACAGGGAGTAAAACAGCCAACATCGTCCTGACGCAGGGATTCGGCATACCGGCTATAGCAGTGGACACCCACGTTTTCAGGATTTGCAACAGGATCGGAATTATAAATGCAAAGGACCCGGATAAGGCAGAAGCGGCACTTAAGGAAATCGTACCGGAAAAATTACAGGTGGAGTTCAACCCGGTTATGGTAGAATTCGGAAAAAATATCTGCAAACCTGTATCTCCAAAATGTGATATATGCCCAGTTTCATCATGCTGTGATTATTATGTTGATGTATACACAAAAAAGATAAAAGGAACTAGTAATAAAGAGAAAAACTGAGTTATTATAAATTAATTATTATGGCTAAATAGTAATTAATCATAATCCTATTATTTATTCAGAAAATACTCATAAATTTTTATGTGCAATCACTCAGAGATGAGATTAAAGAGATGTTCAACAGTAGGTGCCCTTTATAAATACACATAATATGGTACACGATCATCAAAAAATTATAAATAAATTAATATTTATAGTATTATGCGTATCTCAGGGCTATGCCCTTTCCGAAGCGGGGATAATTCCAGTCAATGTTTTCATAGGGGCACGCAATTCTTGATGCACCGCATTCCACACAGTTTTCGTAACCTATCACTATTCTATTATTCTGCCATGAAAATACATTAGCAGGGCATATAGAAACACAGGGTTGTGGTTCACCGTATTTAGCTGTGCATTCCAGACATGTGTTCACATCCTTTATTGCAAGATGCGACTTATCGTCCTTCTTATATCTCAAAGTGTATAATTTTTCTTCTGTTCTCATTTATCTCATCCTCATAACAAAAGTCATCAGGTCAGGTATTAGATTCCTGTAATTGCTGACCATGGTGTTCCTTATTCCCATCAGATCTCCTGATGCCCAGCCCTCAAGCATGGATGATACCATATTTATGTATTCTCCAGCCTTATTGCCGGTCATGAAATCTGTTTCCAGCTTCCTCTCCTTTGCAATCTTTGAAATTTCTGGATTCTTCATTAAGTTGTATCTATAAATTTCCTTATCATAGTTATAAACTGCAGCCTCACCGGCTATTGTTCCGGATGCTATTGCTGGAGTAATTCCATCAAACGTTAAGGGATCAACAAGCCCGATTGCATCTCCGCAGAGATAGACATTACCCTTTGCAACATTAATATCAGGGAATCCACCTTCAGGAATGATCTTCGCAGAATATTCCCTGAGGGAATAACCCTTAACCTTTTCTGCTAAACCGGTCATCTCAAGGAAATCATCAAGTAGTTTTTCAGGCCTTATTTTTCTGTCAACAAGTTCCTTTATGGGGGAACCGATCCCAACAGCAAGGCTGTCCTTGTATGTGTACATGAACCCGGCAACAAGAGGATCTGACGTAATCATCCTCCATGACATTCCTGTATTATCATCCGGTAAATCAAATAGTGTATTCAGGTCGCCCTTCTTTATTGAGTAAACCATCTTTACTGCCTGAACAGAATTCTCAGGAGTCCAGTCCCCCTTTATTCCAGATTCCATGGAAACAAGAGAATTTACTCCCTCTGCAAGCACAAAGGATTTAGCCGATACTTCTCCCCTGTCTGTTGTAAGTGATTTTGCAACCCCATTTTCCCAGTTAAGTTTGAGAGCAGTGGTTTTAGGAATTACCATGGCACCTGCCTTTTCTGAAACAGAAGATAACCATTTATCAAATTTTAACCTGCCGGTTGTTACAAGACCTTCGGGGTGAAATTCTATATTTACCGGTTTATTGCTATTATAAAGAGACAGCTTAATGGTTTCCACATTTCTCTCAAACGGCATGTCCTCCCCAAACACCGATGTTACATAATCCTTCCTTATCATGGCTCCAGAAACATTTTTTGATCCGGGTTCGGGGCCTCTCTCTATAACCAGTACCTTCTTTCCCTCAGATGCCGCCTTCAGTGCTGCAGCCGAACCGGCTGGTCCAGCTCCTACAACAACTATATCATAATCAAGCATTTATATCACCAATTTTTTTAATAAGCTCAGGAACTATCTGGAATACATCGCCGATAACCCCGTAATCACAGTTTTCAAATATCTGTGCCTCGGGGTCGCTGTTTATTGCAATTATCCTCTTTGAACCCTGGATTCCAACCAGATGCTGGATGGCTCCGGATATCCCGAGAGCTATGTAGAGATTCGGTCTGATGGTAGTGCCGGTTTGCCCAACCTGTCTGTCATGTGGATACCAGTTTGCATCAGCCAGTGGCTTGCTAACTCCTACTATTCCTCCAATCTTATCTGCAAGTTCCTCAGCTAGCTTCAGGTTATCCTTATTGACAAGACCCCTTCCGGCTCCCACAACAACCTGGGCAGCTGCAAGAACATTTGTTTTTTCAATATTTTTATAATCCGTTATTTTGAATCTTGTATCAACCTTTTGCAATTTTTCTTTTATGATTTTTCCCTTGAAATCTCTTTCAGGAAGTGCTGAAAACACTCCAGCCCTGGTTGTTACCATTATCGGTTTGTTGTTCGGGCATATAATAGTAGAGGTTTCCTTACCACCGAAATCTGGTCTAGTAGCCTGTAGCTGACCTTTCTCATCCACATCGAATATAATACAGTCAGCAATAAGCCCTGTATTGACCTTTATTGCTGTTGTAGATGCTAATTCCCTCGAATTTGATGTTCCCGGGAAGAACAGAGAATTGGGTTTGTATTTATTAATCATCATTTCCAGGGCCGCTGTATATATGTCATTATCATATTTTTTCGCATTCTCTGCTTCACAGTAGTAAACCTCATCAGCACCATATTTAAATGATGTATCAATGAGTTGTTCATCCTTGTTTCCGATTATTACGGCACCGAGTTTTGTATCCATTAAATCAGCAACCCTTCTGGCTGCACCCAGAATTTCCAGTGATGTTTTGTTAAGCTCACCATTGAAATGATCTATGTAGACCCATATACTGTCATCCACCTTTGTTACGGGGTCGGGTTTTTCATAGGCATTTTCCATTGTTTTCATTCCCTTCAGGGATTCCTTTATTTTTGATACAAGAAATTCAACAGTTTTATTCAGGTCATCATTCTTAATGATTTCTGGATTCCTCATTTTCGGGGGTGGTCTTACTCTGATAACCTTTGTAGGTGACGCAGCCAGGCCAATTTTTTTAGGATCAGCATCTATATCAGTTTTAGAAAGCCTTGTAACCTGATATGTCATGGACTTTATCATACCTTCAAGTGTTGCCTCCCTTGGCGTGTTGGAATTTTCAGTAATAGTTGCAACAAATGGCATTTTGACTTCCAGGGTTTCTGTGTCAAATTCAGTAGTTCTCTGGAGTTTTGCAACCTTTGTTTCCATATTTATATCGAGTATTTTATCGGTATATGCTATTTCTGGTATACCCAGCCACACTGCTGTCTGTGGGCCCACCTGCTGTGTTTCACCATCAAGAGCACGCCTGCCGAATAATATGATATCCGGTTTGCCAATTTTATGTACTCCCTGTGAAACTGTATACGATGTTGCCCATGTATCTGATCCGACCATTGCAGCGTCAGTTATAAGATATATATTATCTGCACCCATCGCCACGGCATCTCTCAATGTCAGGTCTCCCTTTGGTGGTCCCATTGAAACAATAGAAACCGTTCCGCCATATTTTTCCTTGAGCCTGAGTGCCTCTTCTATGGCGTGCAGGTCAGGAGGGTTTATAATAGCTGGCACTCCCTCCCTGACAAGATTATTGGTTACCGGATCGATCCTTAAATCATCGGCATCCGGAACCTGCTTTACAGCAACAACAATATTAATGCCTTTCATGACAGTATATGCAAAGTTCTATTAAAAATCTTTTTGAAAGGAAATAATAATAAATTTCATTGTATAAAAATATATAAACAGACTACTGTCAAAATGACAGATAAATAGTAATTTATTGCCTTTTAAATGTTATGCGATATTTCCTTATCATGTAAAGAAAAACCCCTAACAGAAGGGCGATTGATACCATGCTTATAGCAATTTCATTTAAAGTGCTACCATAAATTTGATTTAGATACAGGGAACTAAGAAACGGGCTTGCCCCTATTACGATCCCGAAGAAAGTTCCAGTGGCACATGCCGGGCAGACTCCAACTGCACCGATAATGGACATGGGCGTTGCCTTTTTCATTTTCAAGCCTTCAAATGAAAACGCAAATATAGCACTTCCAATCAGTGCAGCTGCTATTAATGAAATTATCTGAAATGGATATATGTATAATCCTACAATATGGGAATAATAAACAAGAAAATCCGGGGTAAACATAGGAAGGCCGTAGAAAAATGCCACATTATGCGGATAATGGTATCCTGATGGTATAATATGTATCATCCCACCTGCTATCGCCAGGATTACAGCATAGATGGCAAGAATAGGATAGAAGTGCTTAAATTTGGGTAGAGTGTACTTTTCCCTAACGGTGAGGTAAACAGCCAGGGCTATAAGAAATGAACCTGCAATTAATATACCATCATCCAGCGATGTATAAAATCTGGCCCGGTTAACCGTAACTGAATAATTATAGGGTGATGGATAAAATAAATATCCAAATCTGGAATATATTTCATATCCATTCAGAACCAGTAAAATGCCTACCATTAAAATTATAAGATTTCTATTCCGCATTAACATTAGAATATTTATAAATTACATAATAGTTTTGGTTTATGGAATATTCATTAATTGACGATTTTAACGTAGAATATTTTTAGGTAAAGGGGCATTCTTCCCGAACATAATCTTTAAATTAAATCGTACTATATTAAATACATGACTTTAGAAATCAAAAATATCATGCAGAGGCAGCCTATATATATGGATGAAAAGGCAACCGTATATGAAGGTACTAAAAAAATGTCAGAGGCAAATAAGGGGTCTATACTGCTCGGAGAACCTTCCTCCCTGACCGGAATTATAACAGAAAGGAATATTATTAAGGCAATTGCCGATGGAAAATCACTGAACACCTCTCTGGGGAACATAGCCACAAGAGAAAACCTCATATTCATTCATGAGGACAATTCAATTACCAAGGCAGCTGTACTAATGAGCAAGCATAACATAAGGCACCTTATTGTTAAGTCTGATAGTGGAAATGTTTCCGGAATTTTATCTACCAGGGATTTAATGAGGGAAAGTCAGACATTGAAAGAACTTGCAAATGTAAAGAATTCAGATTGGTTCGGAAGTGATTAAAATGGCAGTAAGTTTGGGACTCGAGGATGTATTTATAAAATATACCGGATTAACATATATAGATGGCAATGCAGGGGTACTTAGGTACCGTGGTTACGATGTCAACGATTTGGTGGATCATACTGATTTTGAGGAGGTCTGCTATTTGATGACACGTGGTGAACTACCTGATAAAAAACAGCTTGATGAGTTCAAGGCCGCAATAAAGGAGCATTATACACTCCCAGACCATGTTCTTGATCTCATTTCTGTTCTTCCGAGGGATGCAGATACGCTCACCATGATGGAAACTGCATTTGCATCTTTATCATCGGGAGATTATAAATGGGGCAAGGAAAATGATAGTAAACAGGTTCCTGTTATATTAGGAGAAAATCTCGGGATTATTTCCAATATTTACAGGCATAAGATGGGAATGAAGCTACAGAATCCTGATCCAAAGTATGATTATGCTGAGGCATTCCTGATGAACTGCTTCGGAAAGTCAGATGAAAAAAGAATAAAAGCCATGAATGCTGCATTGGTTATTTATGTTGATCATGAGGTACCCGCATCTACTACAGCAGCGCTGGTGGCATCCTCAACGCTTTCAGATATGTATTCATGCATAACTGCGGCAACTGCAGCACTAAAGGGGCCGCTTCATGGTGGAGCTGCCGAGGCTGCATATAAACAGCTTCTTGATATAGGAACACCTGGCAACGTTGATAATTGGTTTAAAACAAATATATTGGATGGCAAAAAAAGGCTCATGGGGTTCGGGCACAGGGTGTACAGGACATATGATCCTAGAATGAAAATTTTTAAGAGGCTTGCCACGGAGCTTGATCAGAATGAGGAACAGAAAAAATACTTTGAAATTGCCAAAAAACTGGAAGATCTCGGTGTAAAAGAATTCGGTGCAAAGGGCATTTACCCAAACACAGATTACTATTCCGGAATTGTGTTCAATGAAATCGGTTTCCCTATTTACATGTTTACCACATTATTCGGCTTTTCCAGGGTCCTCGGGTGGTTAGCTCATATAACAGAATACGTAGAGGAAGAAGAAAGATTGATCAGACCAAGGGCAGTTTATACCGGTCCGGATAAGCGGGATTTTGTAAAAATGGATGATAGAAAGTAAGTTCAGGAAATTATTTAATCTTATATTTTGATAAATTTCTGTATTAGACCTCATAAACATATAATAAAAAAAATTCTTATATTATGTACAAATCCCAGGAGTAAATCTTAATTATAATCAATGCAATTAACAGACATGTCATTGTTAAATGAAATTGCAAAAGATTCAAATAAAATTGGTATAGGCAATACACCCCTCTTCAGGATCGGGTTTTCAGGAATTTATTCCAAACTGGAGTATTATAATAGATTCAAATCCATAAAGGATCGTGCTGCATTTTTCATGCTGGATTATGCATTAAAAACGGGGAAACTGAAAAAAAATATGACTGTGATAGAGGCATCCTCGGGCAATACGGGAATTGCATTAGCCGGGATATCCCATCTTCTGGGATTTAATAGTGAAATAGTTGTGCCGGAATCAGTACCAGAAGCTACGGTAAAAACACTGGAAAGTTACGGTGCAACCGTAATTCTAACACTAGGTAACAGTACTGATAATTCTATTACTTATGTTGAGCAGAAGGTAGCTGAATATCCTGACAGGTATTTCAGGCCGTCCCAGCATGAAAATGAAATGAACGCTAATGCCCATTACTACGGTTCCGGCCCGGAAATAGCCGAAAAAATTCCGCACCTCAACCATCTTGTTATCGGCATAGGTACTGGCGGAACAATTGCAGGACTGTCAAGATTTTTTAAAGAAAGAGGGAATATAACTGTTACGGGTGTAATGCCTGCAGAGGGTTCGTACATACCAGGACTGCGGAATCCATTCAAATCCACTCACCGGTTTTTAATTGATGAGTACAGAAATTATATTGATGAAATTATCACAATAACCGATGAAGAAGCCTATAGTGGAGTCAGGGAACTCCAGGCCAAGTATAATTTACTTTGTCGGCCCCTCGTCGGGTGCTAATTATATAGCATCATTAAAGTCTTCTGTAGGATATGGAAGTACGGTTACTGTATTCCCGGATGATTATTCAAAGTACGCAATATTATATAAAAAAATCAATATAATATGAAACTTGACCGGTTAATATTCCAGGTGGTTAATACTGTTAATACTGATTTATTATATTAATTCTATAATATTTCTGTGTTTTCCATAAGTCAATTAATAAATAAAAGGAATTATTTAATTGAAAGATTTACTCCTGGGATTTGTACATA
>JAKAAK010000094.1 GCA_021797025.1 Thermoplasmata archaeon | reverse complement strand
GGATAAAGAAAGAAAGCCTGCTCTGATAGCTCTTGTTAAGATACTGGAGATTAACGATAACTTGCCTGAAAAGGATCTCAATGCATGGGTTGAATCTATCAAAATCTAAGACTATTTTGATACCATAGTGCGCCGTCAAAGGTGAATAACCATGAGTGAAAGTCTCAACATAGGAAGAACCGAAAACTATGAAGCGAGGGTCAAGGATGGGCTGGCAACAGATCCACCTGAAGCAGACCGACAACGGGAAATATGGAACCTCAGCAATGAGGCTCAGAGATCCCTACGCGAAGCCGCAGGCTTGAATGTGAATGAACCTATAAGTAGCGTCGTAATCAAAACCCGCAGTAATGCGGTGAATGGATGTGCCGAGCCTGTTATGGTATGGCGAAGGCAGTACCAGATACCAACAGATTCGGTAAGGGTATCTGGGCATCCCGGCGTAACAGGGCTTGCATGCGGTGAAGGTTATTCAAGAGAAGACGGGAGATCCCATATCTTTCCTGTGAGAGGGATGGAATACATGGTCATAAAGAACCCAACAGCGGGTTTCTACCATGTATCTCACAACCCGGAGGTAAATCCGGCTATAAGCAGAAGCGAAATGCCGGATAATGAAGTATGGGAAGTCAGACAGGTTCATAGTAACGATGAAACCCCTGTAATGGGCGCAGATGTGAAGGAACCTGACTTCTGCGAACGTTTTCCAAACAGTTCATGGCTATCAGAGTTGCCTGAACGTAAAAGGGAGGGCATAGAACATGAAAGATAAGGTCAGTGAACTATGCGGAAAACTATACGACATAGCCAAAGCGGAACCAGAAAGAAGATTTCATTCCCTGTACGACAAGATACAGAGAATGGATGTGCTGGAACATGCATGGGTATCCGTCATGAAGAATGGCGGATCACCGGGTATAGATGGAATAACCATAAATGGATTGAAGATAAACGGAATAGAACCACTACTAACAGAGATACAGTCAGAACTCAAAACAAGGACCTATAAACCATCAGCACTGAAACGTGTATACATTCCAAAAGCAAACGGAAAGCAGAGACCCTTGAGCATACCCACAGTAAAGGACAGGATTACACAGGCAGCCATTAAAATCATCATAGAACCGATCTTCGAAAGCGGTTTCGAGCCCAACTCATTCGGTTTCAGACCGGATAAGTCTGCCCATAATGCCGTGGACGAGATCGTTAAATACCTCAACTTCGGCTGTGAGAACATCATAGATGCAGACATATCAGCCTGTTTTGATAACATCGACAAACACAAACTAATGGAACAGGTCGCTCGAAGAATATCAGACGGGGCAATGCTCCACATCATAAGACAGTTCCTTGACGCTGGTATAATGGAAGACAACGAGATACATACACAGGACAGGGGAACACCTCAGGGTTCTCCCCTATCACCACTACTGGCAAACATATACCTTGATCAGCTGGATAAGCAATGGAAAGCATCTGGATTGCAGAAGAGATATACCGAGAATGCCCACCTCTAAGATATGCAGATGACTTTCTTATCTTAATGACAGGCAATCCAGCAGTGGCAAAGAAGAAACTTGACGAAATCATGGAAATCATCGGTCTTACAATGAACACAGAAAAGACACGAATCGTAAGGGCAGAGGAAGGTTTCGATTTCCTTGGCTTCTGGTTTGTGAGACAGTATTCTCAATGGAGAAGGAAAAGGGTAACAAGATGGTTTCCCTCCCCTAAATCCGAGAAGAGGATACGTGAAAAGATCCTGAACCTCACAAATAACAGGGTACGCTCTTTAATGACACCTGAAGAGGCGAAGGAGATGCTCATCCCCGTATTGGGAGGATGGGGAAACTACTTTGAACACAGCCTTGCATCCAATATCTTCACTGAAGTATGGAAATATGCACAGTGCAGGCCTATGTATATGTACTGTCATCAACACAACATACCACGTACATGGAAAAACAGGGGCATTCCGGATCGACTCTCAATCATGAAAACAAAACCACACACCTTTCTGGGAAAACGCAATAATACTATGTCATGAAAGCAGTCGGTGAGCAGTGTGCGGGAAAACCGCCTGCACTGTTCGACGAGGGGGCTCTGTGTAACGGCAGAGCTCTACTCTATTACCAAAATATTTAAATTCACCAATCACTATAGTTTGTTATGTTTAATTCCTACAATCCGAAGGTAAGTGCCGTTGTTTTAAATTATCAGGGAAAGGGTATAATTGAAAATTGTTTGAAAAGTATTATAGATAATAATTATAAGAATTTTGAAATAATATTTATCGATAATAATTCAAATGATGGTAGTTATGAATCGGGTATAAACATACTTAAGACTTATAAAAATAAGAAGATAATACATAATTTTGCGAATCTGGGATTTACTAAGGGCTATAATATAGGTATGCACGAATCAAGTGGGGATCTAATACTTTTATTGAATAACGATACAATCATAGATAAAAATGCGATCGTGAAATATGTTGATTTTTTTAACAATAATAAAAACGTTGGTATGGCTGAAGGTAGAATAATAAACAGAATCCAGAAAATTTACGGATATACTTCAGATCCGGAAATAATAAATTTTTTCGGACTAATACATGAAGCTTCAGGTCCCGTATTAGATGGTGATGCATTTTCCAAAATAAATAGAATATACAGTCCAATTGGAGTATGGCCGATGATAAGAAGGGACCTATATGAAAAAATAGGCGGCTATGATGATGATTTCTTCATGGTAGAGGAGATACGGGATCTTTCAGCAAGGGTCTGGCTTTCAGGATATGAAGTTGGTTATGTTTATGATGCAATAGTTTACCATATCGGTAGATTAACAAGTGCAAAGAAAAATTATGGTACTGTTCAATCAGATAATTTGCTCTTCCATGCAACGAAAAATTCTATATTATTTTTTATGAAAAATTATCAATTTAAAACTCAGTTTAAATATATTATACCATTTTGTGCCTTGAAAATTGTAGATTTATTTTTAAGTCTTATTTATTCAAGTAAGGGTGATTTTAAAATAAAATTAAGAGCTTATTATTATATAATTATAAACTTGAAAAATATATTAAACAAAAAGAAAGAAGTTCGTAAAATGAGAAAAGTCCCAGATAAGGTTGCATTAAAATATCTTAAACCAGTTATTAACGTTAATTATCTTTTTAAGAGTCAGAGAGAGTTTAAAAAAAGCAGAGACAGAAGAATTGATAGCAATAAAAACTAGTGTCATGACAATGTAATTATTATACATAATATATTAACAATTTCTTATCTGCGGTTTTCCTGTCGTATCTCCAATTTATTTTTTTCCTATCACGATTACGTCTTCGAGTCCATGCACCAACTTCCTCTTCTAGGATTTTGGCATTTTCAAATCTTCTGTCTGTACATTCCATGTCCATAACGTGTTTGCTATAGGAGATTTAACCTGCATGAAATGAATTCCGGAATAGCCGGGATTCAGGCAGGGAGAGGGTGAAAAGAGATCTTGTGGGTTTGGATCCACTTTTCCGTGTTTCACCCTTGATCACAATCGCTAATCAGCAAATTCTTCCCTCTGGGGGAAGCACATAGGTGGATGCAGAGCGATCATTACTCCCCGCAGGAGTGCAGGCTGGAAAGGAATAAAATGTTATCTTGTGGAATAGACACGCATCAGAAGATGCATCAGATTGAGCTGCAGAATGAGAATGAAAAGGTAATGTGGAGAGGGCAGATATCAAATAACAGGAAAGGCTTTGACACACTGCTTGAGAAGCTTAGAACCATAGAGGGGAGCAACAACGATAAGGTAAAGGGAATATTCATGAATCCTACTGGAAATTATCATATTCCGTTGCACCATTTTCTTGAATCCAACAGTTATAGGGTGATATATGTGGATCCAAGGGTAACGGATTATGCAAGGAAGATGTCCAATCTCGGAAAGGAGAAATCAGATACTGTTGATGCATCAATGCTTGCTTCTGCACCATGGAAGGATAAGAAAGCATTTGACAGGCATGTGCACAGGAAAGACGCTGTGTCTGGATTAACCAGACTGCACCAATCCGTGACAAGGAATATAACAAGGATCACAAACATCATTGGCAGTGATCTTGCCTGTGGATTCCCAGAATTCACGGATATGTTTTCCGATATTGGATCGAAAACCTCCATGGCCATACTGGATCAGTTCACAACACCATCCCTGATTATGAAGGCAGGCATTGACAAAGTATTGAATGTCATGCAAAAAACAAGCAGGAACCATTACAAAAGAGAAGATGCACAGAA
Source organism: Thermoplasmata archaeon (assembly GCA_021797025.1). The sequence continues at coordinate 6,587 of JAKAAK010000094.1, read as the reverse complement.
ACTTGTTGAACTTGCAGAGGAATCCATAGGCATACCCGATACGGATTGTGTATATGCATTCAGGATAAGGCAGAATGTTTCAAGGCTGATGTCAGAGAAGAAGCACCTGAAGGAGATAGAAGAAAAGATCCTTGACATGGCCAAAAATGATGAGAACGTGAAGCGAATAGATGATATGAAAGGTATCGGTCCATTGAATACAGCAGCGATTGTATCTGAAATTGGTGACATAAAGCAGTTTGATTCTGCCCTCAAGCTTCAGTCGTACGGTGGCAAGGCACCAATAATGTCAGGATCTGGAGGAAAGAATCAGGCTATCGGGATCTCGAAGATAAGCAATTCCTATCTGTCAAATACCGTTTATGAAAGCGCCAGATGCCTTGTCCAGCACAAGAACGAGGAATTCCTGAAGATATATGAAAGGGAGATAGGAAAGGGAAAGAAGAGGAAACAGGCGTATATCGTTGTTGCCAGACGCCTGCTTTACCATGTGTATTCAATGATGAAAAACTAGAAACCTTACAGGATCAGATTGCCTAACTGGGAAGGGGGAGGGGGGAACGTTTCCACTGGATCATGAAAAATAAGCCTCACGGGCAATCTACAATCGATCCCCCCTGGACCCCCGTTAATCTAATATAGGTTGATCTCTATCTCTGCAACATTCAGCCAACTGCCATGCTTTGGTGTATAATGGAATTCAATCCTCTGCAGTATGCGCGTAGCATGTTCTTTCCCGAACGTCTCTTCGAATGAGGATACAAAATGTGTGTTGAGATTGACAAGGATTATGTACAGTTTCTTTGCCTTCGGGTATTTGTCAAGAACCTCTTTCACAAACATAGCGAAATCCTTTTTTGTCCTTCTTTTCGTGACCTGGGTTATCCTCTTTCCAGTTTTTGGTTCAACGGCAACGAATATATTCTTCGTTCTCTTTCTTACATAATCATACCTTTTAGGTGATCCCAGTTTCATGGGTATTGATTGATGTTCTCTCGGCACTCAGGGAAGGATACAGGAGACGGATAAACAGGTCAATGAAGAAAAAGATCGTGAACGCATGGAGATCATTTCCAATGCTGAAAGAACAGATCAATGATCTTTCCCTTGCTCTTCTTGGGGAGCCAATAAAGGATAATCCGGGATCAAAGAAGGCCGGTGAGAGACCAAAGAACAAAGCTGATTGTCGGGAAGAGCTATAAGATCACATACTAGGATAGATCAACGGTGAAAACTGAAAGGACAATAGACATCAAGGAAAGGAAGAGAAAATACATCATTGCATACTGCCACCTTAGGAATGCAGTGAGGACATTCAAGAGAAGCAGGATTAAGAGTATTGAACCGGTTTAATCGCTCGGTATCCAAGAATCTCTCCCAAAGCCGAAATATAATAGAGTGTGGGACACAATTCTAAAATCTACCAATATTGAACAGATTGTGCCACACGCCGGTGCAGAATAGTGCGTTATCTATTCTGTCATCCCTCCTCTGTGCTATATTCCATCCAAGCATCTTCTTGTCTGCAGCGAATCCAGATTCAGAATTGCTTCTCTTATGATACTCTTCCAGGTATGGCATGGTATTCTCAACGAATTCTTTCATGATGTTTTTCCATTTCAGGGATCCGTTCAGGGTGGAATTCTTCTTTGGTATGACGAATACCTTTGTTTTTCCCAGTTTGTCCATGTATGAAGGTGTTGAATAGTACCGGTCAAGCCTGATGGAATCCATCTCTATTCCAATTGATGATAACAGTTTCATTGCCATGTCATAAGCACTTCTCTCAGATTTCATGGATGATCCGAATGCAATGTACATCCTTGATTTAAACATGAAGGTTGTGTACTGCAATTATAACCTCATCATCTGAATGCAGTCTTTCTATAGTTTTGTATGATACATCTATGCCTGATAGCATGGAGAATATGGCAAGCATGTTTGCAAACATCCTGTTGGATTCACCCACAAGCTGCTTGATCAGGAGGAGCTTTACCCTCTGTTCCAGTGAGAGTGAATGTGGATGCCCAGCTCTTGGAACTATTCTTATCATTGAGACAGCTTCATTCACCAGTGGATCAAGATCCTTCATGGCCATCCTAATTCTCTGTGCAAACTCCTTCTCATAGGTTCTCCAGCCCCTTTCCTTTTTGGGATGTTCCAGGGCATATTTCTTGCCAAGGATGCTGTTGATCTCCTCAAGCTTGTACTGAATGTCATCACTGGTGGTCTTTCCCATAGATAGATATATATACAACGTATATATACATTACTATGAATAAGGTAAAGATAGAAGAGACTACAGAGATCACAGTAAAAGGAATATATGGGTTTGTAGAAAGAACAGTTACAAAATTCGGATCAGGGGCGAAGGTGGATTGCCCCAAGGAGTTCCTTGGCAGGAAGGTTTATCTTATAATTACCAGAGACAAGGAATAGTATCCCACACTCAATATAATAAAAAGATATATATAATAAATATAAATGAAGTTTATATTGAAAACTTTGATTTCTAGATTAATTAGAGATTACCGATTAGTCTTTACATTGACGTTCATAGCATTACTTCTGCTTACTTTTAGAGGATTATTAAATCTCAATAATCTTGATTTTGCCGATCTAGGTTCTTTTCCAATCTATCCAAAATTATATTTAGATATTTATTATTATAATTGGGTTAATCAAAACGTTGGATTTCAGGGGAGTTCGCTACCATATGCCTTGATAATATTTATCTACTCTGTTATATTTAAAAACCCTGGATTAGCTGAGAAGATATGGTTGTTTTCTTTGCTCATTGTAGGAGAATTCTCAATGTACAAGCTTTCAGGACTAATTTGTAACCATAACAAATTGATTTCTACTTTTTTGCCAATTTTATATGTTTTTAACCCTGTTACGGCTGGCTTAATTTTTGAAGGAAGTATTAATGATACTTTGACTGTTTATGTTTTTTTCCCATTATTGATTTATTTATTAATAAGAATTTTCGATTTTAAAAATGTTTATGGGTATAGGTTTGTTTTATTGTTTTCCTTAATATATACATATGTTTTTTTTTGGAATCCACAAATATCAATGTGGATATTGCCAATATTCATATTTTTATTTATATTTTATATAATCTCTAAAAATAATACTGTTAAACAAAAAATGTTTGTAGTTTCTTCTTTCTTAATTTTTTTTGTGATAAGCACATTTTTAACAGGTACTCTAAATATTATTATAAAACTTGCGTCAGGTAATGGTTATAAGGTAATTGGAAGCGGTATACTATCCTATACTGATACTTTGATCGATTTGCAGGACAATTTTAATGGCCAATTTGCTTTTTCATATTGGTATTTTTTCGTTATAATAATCATATCTTTAATTTTATTATATGTACTAATACCACGGAAGGAAAAATCAAAATTTAATGCATTACATTATTCAATAATATTAGAGTCCATAATAATTTTAGTTACATGGTCATTTTTTCATTTTAAATTAAATAATTTTACTATTATAATAGCAAGTAAATTACCAGAATTGGCGGCATATGAACCTTTTCTTGGAGTTACAATATTGTTTGCTCTAATTATTTTTGATTCTACTATTATCTTTTCAAACCTAGATATAAAACATTTTAAAAAATTGAATGCCCAGCATAGTAAGGCCTTGAAAATTTTTCTCATTGTTTTAATATTAATTATATTTTTGACACCAAGTTTTAATTATTGGAGGCAGGATAATATCTTCTCAGTGTCTGACTATATAACTAATCCCCAATATATAAACAACGAATATAAAATTCCAAATAATATAGAAGATATAGCTGTATGGTTCCATGATAATACAAATATATCGCAGGAATATAGAACATTAATGCTACCAGCTGCCCCGATGTCAAAGGAAGCGTTATATTCATATATGACTTGGACAACTTCCCCGCAATTGCCAAACAATCTTTGGCAGCAACTTCTTAGTAATAATACGGAATCATTTTCGGCTGGTATTTCATTTTATGGAATTGAGTATATAATCTTATATCATGGCCCATATATAAAAGCTGACCCAGTTTCTTCTTATACCGGGAAAGCGAGAGTTACTCCAGCAGGATTTCCGTGGCAGTTAACATATAATCCTCAGGGCAGCTACAAAAATTGGACAAAATTGTTTGAGAATGATAAATATTTTACTAACATAGCAAACATAGATAATGCTACAATTTATAAAAATAATCTTTATAATGGCGTTATTTCGGCATATAAATGGAATAATAATGATTCAATAAATAATATAAAATATTCAACACAGTTTAATAAACTCCTGTATAAAGGAAATTCGAATATTGTTAATAATAAGTGGCATGGATTTAATTTTGGAGGTGTAAAAAATAACTGGACAATGTTAAAAAACAATACCTTATATGGTTCTTCTATACCGTCTTCCTTGACCTATGTAAATTTAAATGAAAAAATCAATTTAAAAAATAATTCATATTATGATTTAAATTATAGCATGAATGGACAATATTTGAATAATTCTTATATAGCTATAAGATTCTATAATAATAGTGGAAATGTCGTAGAGACATATATACCTCAGACCTTTTCTGGAAACTTAACTCAAATAGGATTTAATGATATGTTTAAAACGCCAAAAAATTTTTCATATGCTTGTATTTTTCCAACATATTCAAAAGCTACAAATCATAATAATCAAACATTTGTATACATGCATTTAGATCTGTATAACCTCACTGAGATGAAACCGTTGAAAGTTAAGTATAATTTTACAAATCCAACTTCAGGGAAAATAGATTTACCTTATCAAGGAAATTTGTTGATTTTATACTCAATGGCATATAACCCCGGATGGGCCATGAACGGAACGATACTGTCAAATAGTTTTAATAATAAATATTTCAATGAAAACTATTTTGTAGTAAATGGTAATGAAAATTACTCGATAAATTTTGAACCCCAGACTTCGCACTCGGAGTCAATAATAATTACATGGACAACATTTGTTTCTATTATATTTATATATATTGCCATGTATATCGTAGAGAGGAAAAAGAATGGACAAGCTTGAGTTATATTTTAGTCAAAATCCAAAAGACATTTTGAAATTTTATAATTCCTTTGATACACCGAAATCATTGTTTGATTTTCTATTTAAAATGGAAAAAGCCAAGGTTAAGATTAATATTGTACAAGGCGATAAAAATATAGTCGTGGTACCAACGGCCGATGCAAAAGGGGAAAATGCTGTTAATATTAAACAAAAATATTATGGTAGTACAATAATATTGGTTGAATCTTCTGGTGAATATTATAATTTTTCACACGCAATGAATGTGGGTATTGAAAAAGCCCTTACATTAAACCCAGAGTGGATTATATTAACAAATGACGATGTTTATCCTATAAATTATAAAATTTTAAAAGACAAATTAAATAATATGACTGCAGATATAATTGTTCCAAAGTTAATAAAATATAATGGTAAAAATAGAGAAACTAGAATTTGTATTTATAAAATAAATAAATTACTGAATTTAATTTATAAAATGAAATTTATAAATAGGATGTTTCCATTGCATTTTAGAGGCAGGTACATTGCTAATTCAATTTCTATTTATAAAGAAACGTATAAATATATTAATGTAAGGGCAAATAGTTTTATAAATTATTTATTGCCTGTAAAAAACAGATTAATGTGCTTACCAATTATACAACCTATATCAATTATAAAACCAGAAATATTAAAATTATATAAATTCGACGAAACTTTTGTAAACGGTGGTGAAGACCTTGATTTATCAATAAAATTTAAAATCGCTGGATTGAAGTTTTGTGAAAGCAATATGGAATTCGAAGGTAAAAGTGGCTCGTCATTAGGTATTAACGAAATTAGAATTTACAGAAACACATTGATTGAGATATTATTGATTTCATATAAACTTTCTAAAATATATAAGAGTTAGAGTGTCTATGATATCCGCACTTAATTGGAGAGAATTGGGCAATATTTCTGAAATTCTGAAGAAAAGCGACAACGGGACATAGTTTATATGCAATACCGTAGAGAATTTTCTCTCAATGATGTACATTCCATATAAACAGATAACTCTCTCTACGTCAAGGGAGGATACACACATAGAATTGTGGTCAGCTCCCATATTACTATGGCAATTATATCCTGATTTCCCGCTTTTTACCACATATTGCCTACAGAGGTGATTGAATGATGATGTTGGATAGTGATTGTTAAACAAAAATCTTTCCATTTTAACTATGGCGGAAATTGATGGTTGATTCTACCGAATTTCCTATTTTTAAATGCTTGAATTTCGTACTTCATTGGCTTTATCCATCATTTTATCATTATATGGCGTATCAGATAAGGAATCTGCAAGCATCATATCTGTTCCTGTATCTACAAGTTTTATTATCTTATCTTTCGTCATTCCGGGTTTCTTGAATGGTTTCCTGTACTTTGCAAATACAGATGGAATATCCTTATCTCCGAAGACAATCTTAACATATTCAGGATTGTCCATGTTCTGGAATATTGCTAAGGATACACCACTCTGTGCA
>JAKAAK010000093.1 GCA_021797025.1 Thermoplasmata archaeon | reverse complement strand
CGATCTTCAGATTTTCATCAATTATATCGGGAGATGTATCATTGAAGTAACCGCACATTGAACATGCCGTAAATTTATACCATGCACATCCAGTCGTTCTGAAAATACATACCATTGTTTTCTCTGGATATCCTCTCAACCTATCAAGTTCCTTCCATATGGAAACAGGTTTATCAACGTCATTTTTTCTGTTATTCTCGCGCATAAGGCTTTTAATATAAAGTGAATAATCTCTAACTACCATTCTATATAATATTGATTATGTGTATAAGAGCATTGTTGTCATATACGGGAAACGTATCTTTCAAATGAATTTTCTAATGTAAAAAATTATATATTATCTTTAAATGAACCTAGAAGGGCTCGTAGTCTAGTGGTATGATGTCTCCCTGACACGGAGAAGGTCACCGGTCCGAATCCGGTCGGGCCCACTTCTAATCAGGAGTTTATAAGTTAAAGCTTATATTTATTTTTTATACTGATTTTATAGGAATAGGAAAAATATATGGAACTTTAAAATTTCTGATAAATATTCTAAAATGATACTATTTCAACACTGACGCACAGGACTTTCCACCGGGCAAGCTTAAATTAATCTTAACTCTTTAACGCCAGGAAGTAGGTTTTTCCTGTACATTATATCATAGAAAAATTCCATCCCTGATTTTACATCATCTAAGGATACGTTATATTCTTTGACATCGGCCCCGATTGTACCTTTTATTATGTCCAGACTGATATCGGAATTTTGCACCTCCCTCATAATCTTTACATCTACCGGCAGAATTTCATCCATGTGGTACTCTGCATATTTTTTACTCCTGTTGTATAATTCCTTGAACTTGAGAGCATATTCTTCACCGATATCCGAATTTATAACTACTGTACCCATTGGCATGGGCTTGTTTCCTGATAATTCTTTCCACATTTCCCACATACTGGCGATCCTCTTTGGCTCAACACCCATTTTCTTTAAATCATACATTGCTTTAAGTTCGTGGACAGCTACCATAACACCGTCTTCCTCAACCATGGCATTGACCTCATCCAGAACTCTGTGAACCACAACAAGCTTTTTGTATTTGCCAATCAATAGCTTATAAAGATTGAATGCTGTTGTATTCAAACCATGTACAATAATTTTTGAATTTTTGATATCATCCATATCCATATTTTTCATTGCAAGAATAGGCATTCCGGTTATCCCATCCACCGCGGATGCTACTGCACTGGAAAGAATGAAGTAATCTTTCTGTATATATGGATAGAGAGCGGCAGATGGAACTGAAATGTCAACTTCTTTCTTAACAATCTTGTCATTGACTTCCTGGACGGTAGGTATAAATTCAAATTCCATATTGAAATCATCGCTTTTTATCTTCTTTTCTATTAATGGTATAAATGGGTACAGATCGCCAGAGTCAGCCAGTGCACCGATACGTATAGTTTTCATATATGAATATTCAGCGGTCTTATTTAAATAATTTTAAAAGATTCTTTGTATTGCTGGAGTCTCATAAATCCATCTGCACCTTCAGGATTAATCGTAATATTTCATTTTGTGAAATCAAGCGCATGATTTTTATATTTAAATGGATTGTATATATATGTTAAAAATAGCATTAACACAGTTGAATCCTGTTGCAGAAAAGGATATCAGCCTGCGGAATATAGAATATTACTCTGGTGTTGCAGCTTCGAATTCGGCAGATCTAATAGTATTCCCGGAATATTACATGTTTTATTCTCCTTATAAAGATAATGTAATTAAAAATTCTGAACCTTTGAACGGGAATTATATTAAAAAATTGAAGGAAATATCAATAGTAAACAAAATCGGCATAATTACAGGGATAAATGAAGTTTATGATAATAATTATTATGATACAGCAGTCTTTATACATGAAGGTGAACTGAATAATTATTACAGGAAATCGCACTTATACGATGCCTTTGGATATAAGGAATCAGATATCTATACATATGGCAACGGACCATTTAAAATTTCAAGAATAGGGGGGATAAATTTTGGCATGCTTATATGTTATGATATAAGGTTCCCAGAAGTATTCAGGAATTATTCACTTAATGATGTGGATATGATCGTTCTTATCTCTGCCTGGTTTTCAGGTCCGGTTAAGGGGGAGCAGTGGCTATCTCTTGTTTCAGTCCGTGCCCTTGAAAACACGGTTTATCTTGCGACGTCCAATATGGTAAACGGTGGCTTTACAGGAATAACTACATTTACCGATCCCATAGGAACAATTAGAAACCGGGCTGCGGAAGATGAGGACATGATCTATGCTACGGTCGATCCGGAAAGAATTGCGGCCGTAAGGAAGAAAATGCCTGTCCTCAGGCAGAGGAGACCTGAACTTTATAAACTGTGACATACATGAGATACGTTATAATGAGAAGGGAAATATCTAAATATCTAATTTCAGGGATATCCTGTGACCACCTATTCAGAAAGATTGAAAACCTTGAAGAGGAAGAGGTTATTCTTGATTTTCTTCTGGTATATTATGTGAGCAATGAATTTATTGACGCCTACATAGCCAACAAAGCGGTATCCACAAAAAAAATTATTGAAAAAAATATGCCGCTGACTATGAAAAATATTACTGGATAATATCAGTCTTAAGAAGTATTCCGGTTTGGAAGCCACAATGTGTGCAGCTACCATCGGAGTTCAGATTTATTATGGTTGAATCAAAACCATGCCTTTGAATTAAGAGTGCTCCACATCCAGGGCAGTATGTATTTTCATAATTTTCTTCCCGGACATTGCCCAGATAAACATAATGCATACCCATGGATTTGGCAAGGTTATAATGTTTTTTCAATGTTTCGAGGGGCGTATAGGGCAGGGATAATTTGTAATCAGGGTGATATCTAAGAAAACTTACGGGCATGTATTCCCCACCGATATCCTTTATTTTTGCTATCATCTTTTCCGCAGCATCAAGATTGTCTCCGATCTCTGGTATAACAAGATCAGTGATTTCTGTATGGATCCCGTGATTCAGTGCAGATTCTATGGTTTTATATATCAAATCCGGGTGCATTACGGATATATATCGGTTATAGAATTTTTCCTCTGCGTTTCCCTTGAAATCAATGGTCATAGCATCCAGAAATTCAGCTGCCATTTCCATGGATTCTGGAGTTTCGTAACCATTGGTTACAAATATGTTGAATAACCCCTGTTTATGAGCCAGGATTCCCACATCATGTGCAAATTCCATGAAAATTGTGGGTTCATTATATGTATACGCTATACCGTCCACCTGCAATTTTCTGGCTATTTTAATTATTTTCTCAGGTGTCATGTATTCACCTTCAACGGTTTTTCTCTGGCTCATTTCATAATTCTGACAGTATTTGCATGCAAAATTGCATCCTGAAGTTCCAAAGGAAAGTATTCTTGAACCGGGATACATATGCAGAACAGGCTTTTTCTCAATAGGGTCTACATTATAGCCGGATGGATAATTATAAACATCAAGATTCAGAACCCCGTTTTTGAATGTCCTGACCCCGCAGAAGCCACTCTGGCCTTCCCTCAGGTAACAGTATCTTTCACAGGCTGTGCACCGTATTCTGTCGCCCTTTTTTTCATATAAACTGGCTTCCATATATATTTAATCGCATTACAGATATTTATACTATATCAATTTCTCCGGGAATTATAATTTCATGTCCGGAATTATTATTTATATGCTATCATAGATGCATACCCTACGACCCTATCACGATCTGTCCCATAATCCCCGGAATTGCTGTGATTCAAAAGTGCTATTTTCCCTTTCATCTGACGGGTTACCATCATAAGTACAGCTATGGCTCCGTAACCGCAGGCAGATATGCCATATTTCTTTATATCTTCATAATATTTTCCTACATGCAGTTCCTCAATATCCCTTATTATTATATTATCAAGCTCGTTGTTTCTATTATACCCATTATAATGGTTGAGATCTGAACTTATGAGCAGGATTGGCTTTTCCTCCAGTGTCTCTATAGTTTCTGCTATATTTCGCGACATAGCCTGACTCTGATTGCCCAGAACCATGGGTGAAAATGTGAAATTATTGTTAAAAATATACTGGAGAAACGGGATCTGAACCTCAATGGAGTGCTCTATCATATGTGCCTCTTTATCATCCCTTATAATGTTGGACTTTAAAAGAATTTTACTTGAAAGTTCAGAGTTTACTTTTGCATATCCCATGGGTGTGTTCCAGTAGCCGTCCGGGTAAATAGCAGGATAGGAAGGATATCCTGAATGATTTGGCCCTATAATTAAAAAATCCCTTTTTTTGGAATTTTTTATTATGCTGTAGGCATACGCAGCTGTCCTGCCTGAATATATATAACCTGCATGTGGAACAATGGCCCCGATTAGTTTTTTATAGGTTAAGTCCGGAGTAGTTATATCCAAATAACTTTTTATATCATTCTTTAGTTTTTCATAATCGTCCGGGTAGAATGCACCGGAGACATAGGCTTCCCTGGTATTATCCATATAAAAGGATTACTATGCTTTATATAAAGTTTATATAAAAGTTTCAAAAATAATGTTAAAACATTATTTTTCTTAATAAATAATTTTCAATATACTTTTTGAATAGTCATACAGTTCATGAATGATACGATCCATATACTAAAAATCTATATATCTGAATGATTGATATATCTTATTATGTTACAGGATGAGTTCATTGAAAATTTAAATGATGCAGATGGAAAAACACTGATAGACATTGCAAGAAATGCCATAACCGGTGATGATAAACCGATAGATAACATTCCTGAAAAACTGGAAAACAGGGCAGGGGCTTTTGTCACCCTGACCGAGAATAATAGGTTAAGGGGGTGCATAGGTTATCTGAAGCCCGTGATGCCACTGGTAAAGGCTGTGGAGAAAGCAGCATGGAATGCAGCATACAGAGACCCCAGGTTTGATCCCATGAATAATGATGAGATCAATAGAATTTCTATAGAGGTCACAGTAATAGGTGAATTGAAAGAGGTAGAATATAAAGATATACGGTTAGCCGTTCCGGGAAAATACGGTGTTTATATAGAAAATGGAATATATTCAGGCACACTGCTTCCACAGGTTGCGGTAGAGAATAATTTAACCATGGATGAATTCATAATGGAAACATGCATAAAGGCTGGCATGAAAAAAGATTGTTACAAAAATTCTTCAATCTATGCTTACAGTGCGAAAATATTTCACTGATAATTATAAAAATATATTTAACTTATATAAAATTTATTTTTTCAGAGTAAACATGATCGGTAAGCTTTCTGAGTTCTTCTGTGCCGTAGAATATGGATTTCATCACAATGGCGTCCCTGTAAAACTTCTCAACACCGAAATCCTTGAAATACCCGTATCCACCGTGAGTATTTACAGAATATCTTGCAATTTCCACTAGGTGCTCCATGGCAAAGTTAAATGTGTAATATGGGTCTACCTTGCCATAAAGTGAATTTCTCAAAATTACCTCTGTGGACCTGAACCTTGCCAGCCTGAAAGAAACCGGTTCGAAATCCCTGAGCTGGCTGCCGAATGCCTTTCTTACATTTGTATAGTCTATAGCCTTCTGCAGTGCACTGGCTATCATGCCCAGTGCGATTGCTGATGCGGGACCGTATGCTTTTTCCATTATTTCTGACAATCTGTTGCTTTTATCGAGAACCTGAACACTGTTATCAAGGAATAGGTCACCAAACTTCAATCCGCGGAAGCCCATGAAATCCCTGGACTCCGATTTAAAGGGTCCTGAAACAAGGGATGTACCATCATTGAATACGACGAGTTTATCGGCATCTGTTCCAAGTATGTTTTTCAGTGTGCCCTTGATCTTTCCTGAAACAGATTCATTACCAGTTTTTTTATTGATAAAATCTACCGCAATATTAATTTTTCCCGTTGATGCATCCTTCAATGTTTCTTCTGCTGCAGTACCATTAACAGCCGGATAGTACATAGAGTTTAAGACAAATATTCTCATTGCCACCGTGGGGGAATATTTTGCAATTTCCTCAAGAATAATTTCGTAAGATGTTTCATCCAGTCCCGATCCGGAGTACTTATCGGGTATTGCACACCCAAGGAATCCCTGTTCCGCCAAGAGTTGTGTTAATTTCTTATCGATTCCATCTGTTTCTATTTTCTTTTCATCAAGGTTTTTTTCACAGAATTCTGCTACAGTTTCCCTGAGTATATTGTTTTCCTCTTCCATTTTATTCACCTTTCAATATGTATCTAGCAATAACGAGTTTCTCAATTTCACTTGTACCTTCCCAGATTTCCATAATTTTTGCGTTCCTGAATATCCTCTGGACGTCTTCATACAGTGACCGGTCTCCGAGGATTTCCATTGCCTCCTCAGCTGCAAAAACTGCAGTTTCACTGCTATAAGCCTTTGCCATGCTTGTGAGTTCAGGTTTTGGCTTGAATTCAAACAGATAGGATGCTGCATTGTATGTCATCTGGATGGAAGCCTCTATTCTTGTTCCCACATCAGAAAGCTGGAACATAGAATCCTCGTCCTTGATATTGTTCTCCTTTATGTAAGATTTAATTTTATCAAAAGCCCCCCTGGCTATGCCGATGGACTGCGCTGCAACATAAATTCTGCTGATATTGAAGAACATCATAATATAGTAAAAACCCTTGCCCTCTTCACCTATAAGGTCATCCTCGGACAGTTCAATGTTGTTGAATTGAAGTTCGGCGGTGTTTGTTGCCCTTACTCCGAGCTTGTCCTCCAGTTTTGTTGCACTGAAACCCTTTGATTTGGTGTTCAGAAGAAATGTACTGAGGCCGTGGTGTGGATTTGAATCCTCTGATGTTCTTGCCAGTATGACCAGATAATCTGCTATTGCACCGTTGGTTATGAACATCTTTGAACCGTTGAGTATGTATTTATTGCCCTGCTTTTTGGCGGTAGTTTTCAGGGCTGCAACATCACTTCCACCCGATGGTTCTGTTACACCAAGCCCCAGTATATACTTCCCACGATATACATCGTTCAGGATTTCCTTCTGCTTATCATTGCCGAATAGCATGATAACCTCACTGCCGAAATATGGTGTCGTAAGTGCTATGCCGAGGCCAGCATCCACCCTACAGAGCTCCTCTATGGCTATCAGTACCTTGGCAGGATTCTGCATATCTACTATCCCTAGTGATAATGATTTTTTCCTAAGATAGTCAGGATATGATTCCTTTCTATCGTACTCAGCAGCAACCTCTTCTGTAAATTCTTTCAGGGCAAACTCCCTGATTTTGTTTCTGTAATCATCCAGTTCTTCAAACATTTAAACACGCTCCAGTAACATTGAATATCCCTGGCCGCCACCAACACATAATGTGGCTATTCCAAGAGTTTTCTTTTTGGCCTGTAAGGTTCTTCCCAGGGTACCTGCAAGCCTCGCGCCCGTGGCACCAAGAGGATGCCCTACTGATATGCCACCACCATGTATATTCACCCTTTCAAGATCAAGGTTGAATGCATGTACTGCGTTGAGAACCACAACAGCAAAGGCCTCGTTTATTTCCCAGTAATCGATATCATCCGGGGAAAGTTTGTTTCTTTGCAGTACCTTCTCTGTTGCTGGAACCGGACCGGCACCCATTATTGTGGGATCAACACCAGCTGCGGCAAAATCAACTATTCTTGCAAGTGGTTTCATTCCGTATTCTTTAACCTTTGATCCGGACATTAACATTACCATTGATGCTCCATCATTAAGAGATGATGAATTGGCTGCGGTTATTACTCCATTTTCCGCGAATGCCGGCCTCAATGATTTGATCTGTTCAAGGGAAACATCCTTTCTTATCCCCAGATCTTTATCTATGGTAGTGCCGTTAACCGTAACAGGCATGAGTTCGCCTTTCATGAAACCATCTTCGTATGCTTTTTCTGCCCTCTTGTGTGAGTTGTAGGAATATTCATCCATTTCATCTCGGGATATTTTCCTCAAACCTGCAAGTTTTTCTGCTGTCAACCCCATGTTATATGATACATTCATATTGAATTTGGCATATTTTGGATTGACCATGAGTTCCATATTTGGCTTTATAAACGGATTATCTATTCCCAGTGGCACATGGGTCATGTGCTCCATTCCACCAGCAATGGTAATGCCTGCCCTTCCAGTCATAATTTCCATGGATGCAATTGCTGTTGCATTCAATGAAGATGAGCATGCCCGATCCATGGACATGGCAGGCACGGATACCGGTAAATCAGCCAGCAGCACTGGGTGTCTTCCACCGTATGTCCAGTTTTCACCTGCCTGAAAGGCGCAACCGGTTATTACATCCTCGATTTCAGCTGGATTGATTTTCGTCTCCTTGACAGAGAGCTTAATCAGTTCTGACAGCATTTTATCCATTCTTAAATCATTATACACATCCTTTTCCGGTTCCCTGGGCCGTGCCCTTGAGAACGGTATTCTCCTGTAGTCTACTATATAAACTTCTTCCATATTATTCACTCCAACTTTTTCCTCAGAACCACTTTATTTATCTTTCCGGTTCCTGTTTTTTCAAATTCATCCACAAATATGTAATCATCGGGTAGCCAGAATTTGGCTATTCTTCCTGTGTCAACATATTCTTTCATTACTTTTTCTATTGCTTCCCTGCTTGCGGTTCCCTTTATGAAGGCAACAGGGCGCTCTCCCCATTTTTCATCCGCCTTTTTTGTAACTGCAACCTCACCGACACCTGGTACCGTGCTGATAAGATCCTCCAGTACCATGGATGGAATGAATTCTCCACCGGACTTTACCGCATCGCTCTCCCTGTCTACGATTTTAATATATCCATATTCATCCATGGTTGCAAGATCGCCAGTATGAAGCCAGCCATCCTTCCATAGTTTTGCAGTTTTTTCCGGGTCTTTTATGTATCCTTCCGTAAGCCATGGAGCCTGAACTATTATTTCACCGATTTCTTTATTGTTTTTCTCAACGTCTTTTCCACCGGATGCAACACGCAGATTGACAAATGGTATGGGTATTCCTGTTTTTCTTCTGTATTCCTGCTTCTTTTCGCTGTCAAATTCCATAACGGCATTACTATAACTTGCCAGTGTCAGTATAGGACCTGTTTCGGACATGCCATAACCGGTTATAACGGTCATGCCGAGGGATTCGGCAGTTTTAGCCAGACCTTCATTGAGTGCTGCACCGCCTATAATAGTTGTCAATTTCAGTTTCCCCATCACTTCCGGTCCACGTTTTGCCTGCAACAGCAGGTAAAGTATTGAAGGTACCATTGCAGAATTTGTAACCTTTTCTTTTTCCATTGTTCCCACTATTCTATCCCATTCATACTTTCCCGGAAGAACATATTTTATCCCCCGCATGATAGTGAAATATGGGATTCCCCATGCATGAACATGGAACATGGGAACAAGCGGAAGCATAACAGCCGTCCTTTTAAAAGATATCGGTTCATCCGCCAAAGCCACAGATGATGCCAGGCTATGGAGTACAAGTTGTTTATGTGAATAGTAAACGCCCTTGGGAAGTCCGGTGGTTCCGGAGGTATAGAAAAGAGTTGCCATGCTATTTTCATCCGGCTGTCTCTCCTTATATTCTGCATCCTTCAGGAGGTCATCGACGAAATATACGTTCCTGAGATCATATTTATCATGGCCTTTTTCTGAATACACGATAAATCCCTTGATAAAATCAAACATATCCTTGTACTGGAGAATCAGTGGCATGAAATCGGCATTCACTACAAGATATGAATCCTCCGAATTTTTTATTGTATAGTATAGTATCTCCGACGGATATCTAATATTAACCATATGAATTACCGCGCCTATCATGGGGATTGAGTAATAACAATAGAGATAATTTATGGTATCATAATCCAGAACAGCTATTCTATCCCCCGGCTTCACACCGATTTTCCTGAGGTTTGCCGCAAAATTTTTTACATTCTTTTCGAATGATTTGTACGTTATGGTTTTATTTCCATACACTATCTGCTGATTTCCATTAGATCTTACGGCAGCATCCAGGAGATTGTTGATTGTCAGCTTAAAGTCTACCATGAATTATGATAATCATTTGTATTATAAGTTTTCCCATTACAACGTTAACCTTGTAAAAAATTACATATGAACGAATCGAAACTTCATTTCACTTTTCATACCGTCGTACTTTATAATATTTCTATAGAAGAATTATCTAAAAATTGATCCGTATCATTTAACTATAAAGTGTAAATGAAAAAGACTTTAAAGTTAAAAAATATGCATTATCATGATTAAGCAGGTAGCAGTTATCGGTGCCGGTGTAATGGGGCACAGCATAGCAGAAGTTTTTGCATTGAATGGCTATGATGTAAATCTGGAAGATTTTTATCCAGAGGTCATAGAGAAAGCAAAGAAAGGATTGAATAATAGCCTTGATAAGCTTCTTGCCTCGAAGAAAATAGACGAGGCTGGGAAACAGGCAGCATTGGATCACATAAAATATTTTAATACTATTGAAGAGGCAGTAAAAAATGCAGATTTATCCATTGAAGTGGTTCCTGAAATATACAATATAAAGGTGAAGGTACTAAAGGAAATTGCAGACCATACAGATAAAATTGTAGCTTCCAACACATCCAATATACGAATTACGGAAATGGCAAAGGAAATAAAAAATCCCGAGAGATTTCTTGGAATGCACTTTTTCAATCCCCCTATACTTATGAAGCTTGTAGAGGTGATAAAAGGTGATAAAACATCCATGGAATATATTGAGGAAATATATGAAATATCCAAAAAAATTGGAAAAGTACCTATTAAAGTACTGAAAGACGAAGCCGGCTTCGTTGTAAACAGAATATCAGCTCCTGAAATGCTACTTCTCTGCAATGCTTATGGAAATAAAGTGGCCAAACCGGAAGCAATAGACAATTACTTTAAATCCCAGGGATT
>JAKAAK010000092.1:7777-11013 GCA_021797025.1 Thermoplasmata archaeon | reverse complement strand
TTTACCCAACAGGACAGGAATAGAAAATTTTAATTACCTTGAAGTTGCAAGGAAAATAGAAAATGATTTTTCCCAATTTGCAGGAGAACAGTTTGAATATTTAATGAGAGAATTAATCATGGACGGCATTCTCGGGAGAACCTTCACCACTGTTTCTCGATGGTGGGGCAAAGTTGGAAATAACACTGGCAAAAATGTTGAAGAGATAGATATTGTTGCATATTCCGATACAAGAAATGAAATATTATTTGCTGAATGTAAATGGACAAATAAAAAAGTAAGTTATAAAATTATAGAGGAATTGATAAGGAAATCAAAGTGGCTTTTAAATAAATATAATAATAGTAAAGTTACTTATGCTGTATTTTCTAAGTCAGGTTTTGATTTCAATTCTGATATACTGGAAAAAAACATTATAGCTATGGATTTAAACGGAATTGAAAATGCATTGTATAGATAAATGCCGGAACAGCTACGGATGTGTGATATCCAAAATGTGGAGAAATATTGCCTTATCCTTTTAATGGCATAGTTAAGTCTCTCAAGTTTCCCATTTGTCTGTAGATGATATATACTTCCCCTTATCTGTATTATCTAAATATTCCTGGAATTTCTTCTTGTTACCAGGTATTCCGTTCTTTTTATTTGAAAATAACTGTATTACAAGCCGATACAATTTCCATTATTAATTTTTTATATCCTATTTTCAAATATGAACAACATTATTGAAAATATAAGCAATATAAAATATAATTATTAAGGGAAAACAGCAATACTAAATGCAATTCAAAGTCATAATATAAAAAAACAGCTAAAATTAAGGTTTTTGGATTAGTAAATGATTCCATATGAGTAAAGTTCGGAACAATAGAAATATTTATAACCATATATATTTTACTTATTCTGGAGTTAAGGAAATGAAGTATGTAGAAACTGAAATCTCTTATCATAAAGCTGTTCAACTGAATGATGTTAATGCATACAATAATGCACTTATAGAAATTAATAAAGCAATATCTCTTGATCCGGATAACCCTGATTATCATTACACGAAAGCGATTTCCTTAGCTGGTAATGAACAATATAATGAAGCAATTGAAGAATATGACAAGGCAATATCGATCAATCCTAAAAATCCTGATTATTATGTTGGTAAAGGTGTAGCTCTAGACAAAACAGGAAAAGCCAGTGAAGCCATTAAAACAATTGACAAAGCAATATCTCTTGGCCCTAGAAATTCAGGTGCTTATTCTGTAAAAGCTCAAATTTTATTTTCTAATGGGCAACACAATGAAGCCATTAAAGAATTTGACAAAGCAATATCTTTTGACCCTAAAAACCCTAAATATCATGAAGATAAAGCTCTTTTCCTTCGTGCCATGTATGAGTACGATTATGCTATAATAGAATATGATACGTTAATATCTCTTTATCCTAAAAATCCCCTATACCATAATAGCAAAGGTAATACTATAGTCGAGAGGGCAGCTAGCAACGATCGCAAAAAATACAATGAAGCAATTGAAGAATATGATACCGCTCTTAAATTGCTTCGCTATAGGCCGGAACAGAAACGTTCCACCCCTATTTATGCTGCAAAAGCAGAAGTGGTAGCATACGTTCTTTTTGATAAAGCTGTATGCCTGGAAAAATTAGGGAAAATAGAGGATGCAATTAATATATATACTTCCGCAAAAGAGATAGATCAGCAGAGGCTTGATCCTGTGATAAGAATTTGTAACCTTTATTACAATTTAGGGAAATACAAAGAAGCATCAGAAGTTATGGGTGAATTGTTGACATACGATTTGGATGAAATCCCGGAACGATGTGAACGTGGAAACTGTGGCACCGCAGATCTTATCAACTGTTTAGAAATAGTAATTAAAAGTTGTCAGAAAATTAATAATAAAGAGGATGTTGATTTATATGTTAATAGGTTACTGGAGTTAGATCCTGAAAACAAACTGGCCAGATCACTTAAATAATATACTCAAACATTAAATTTGGTTTTCTTCTTTTCTAGACTGTACCGTCTGATAGATATTTCCTGTATGCGTCCTCTAAAATTATAATAAAAAGATGCTGTTCACCAATTAGAAAAACCAAACATTATTTGTAAAAAATTTAAATTATCGGTACCGATACAGTATCGGTAACGATGCAATTTATATTTGGAAGGGAATTGAATGAAGGTGAATTATACGATAGAAAAAATGAAGTAAATACTATTTGGGTGTCTCATGCGTTAAGAGGTGGGAACTTACGGTCAACTTAATTTAATAACGAAACATCTATAAATAAACTTATTATAACATTATAGTGATAATTTGGATGAGACTAATTTAGAATGTTTAATCTATATTGATGCCAATATAGATACATATTTAGAAAAGGGATTAAAATAACATCATGTGAGATTATGTATTGTTAGTATTTAAATGAATTTTTTATTGTATTTAACGCTATTTAAAATCTATATTTTAAATAAAAATATACTTAAATATAACTTCTAAATTCTCTTGTTAGAAATATATCCTTAAAGGAATTGATACAAGGCCAGAAAGAAAGGGTTGTTTATGTGCCAATCGAGTTAGAAATATATCCTTAAAGGAATTGATACGAATGATTCGGGAGGATGCATCCCAGGCAATAACTCAGTTAGAAATATATCCTTAAAGGAATTGATACCTATGTAGAAAAAGGATGCACCATTATCTTTCAACCAGGTTAGAAATATATCCTTAAAGGAATTGATACGGGATTATATCGCCCTGGTAATTTGCGATCGTATTGTTAGAAATATATCCTTAAAGGAATTGATACTTACATTTCCATTTGATATATTACTTCTCATCATTTTGTTAGAAATATATCCTTAAAGGAATTGATACTTACATTCAAATCATCTCTTACCGGTGGCACTGGTAGGTTAGAAATATATCCTTAAAGGAATTGATACAAAAGTGTTTTAGACGCAATGCAAGTTAAAGGTATGGTTAGAAATATATCCTTAAAGGAATTGATACAAAATACCATTTATGCGATGATGATTTAGCGCTTATAGTTAGAAATATATCCTTAAAGGAATTGATACCCGTACACCGAAGAGGCAATCCCTCCTTCAGCTTTGTTAGAAATATATCCTTAAAGGAATTGATACTAGGAGCTTATGAGTTTCTCACGGGGAATTCTATCAAGTTAGAAATATATCCTTAAAGGAATTGATACACAAT
>JAKAAK010000092.1:0-7677 GCA_021797025.1 Thermoplasmata archaeon | reverse complement strand
GTTAGAAATATATCCTTAAAGGAATTGATACACAATGCCTAATAACCCTATTCTAAGCCTCGCAATGGGTTAGAAATATATCCTTAAAGGAATTGATACATACCCGGAAAATCCCCCAATTAAGAAAGTGAAAAGGTTAGAAATATATCCTTAAAGGAATTGATACCCACCACTTAGCGATTTTCCGCCAATCCGCTAAACGGTTAGAAATATATCCTTAAAGGAATTGATACGAAGTACCCCCGTTTGTTGTCCCGTTCTGTATAATTGTTAGAAATATATCCTTAAAGGAATTGATACGCTTCCAGGCAAGGACCAAGGGAGAAAGCCATATTGTTAGAAATATATCCTTAAAGGAATTGATACCTTATTTTGAGTTTTAAGGCATGTTAAATCATGTTGTTAGAAATATATCCTTAAAGGAATTGATACTTGATTTCCCAAACAGATTTTCATTTTCTTGCTTCAGTTAGAAATATATCCTTAAAGGAATTGATACTAAAATGAAAAAACGGGAATACATGCGAAAATATAGGTTAGAAATATATCCTTAAAGGAATTGATACATTAATATTGATACTAAGAACAGAAGTGCCGACATAGTTAGAAATATATCCTTAAAGGAATTGATACTCTTTTATACAATATTCTTTTATTAACTCTTTATGTGTTAGAAATATATCCTTAAAGGAATTGATACGCTATATCGGGATTGCTTGCTTGCGATATTGAACCTGGTTAGAAATATATCCTTAAAGGAATTGATACAATACATCCACAGTAAGCCCGTAAACTCCTGCGTTAGTTAGAAATATATCCTTAAAGGAATTGATACCAATGTTCCCTATCCATATATATTCTTCAAACACCAGTTAGAAATATATTCTTCAAACACCAGTTAGAAATATATCCTTAAAGGAATTGATACAAATAACCGGCAACACTGAACTGGAAATTACCAAAGAGTTAGAAATATATCCTTAAAGGAATTGATACTTTATTAGTAGGGTTGAAGTTTCTTCTTATATTTTGTTAGAAATATATCCTTAAAGGAATTGATACGTTGTTATATCCGGTATATTTGTATGATTTACAAAAGTTAGAAATATATCCTTAAAGGAATTGATACATCTGCGAACCGTCCAATACACCCATTAGGGTATCGTTAGAAATATATCCTTAAAGGAATTGATACATTAAATCATTTGTTTTTAATGTAGAACTATCAATAGTTAGAAATATATCCTTAAAGGAATTGACATTGCCCTTTTCGCTATGCCTGGCGAAATCTGATAACGTTCAAATATATCCTTCCCAGTTCCATAGAATTATTTTTGAAATATGTTACAATTTTAGCTCTTGCGCCTGAACACTATATCTCCTGATGGTATTTGTACAATAGGTAATGCACTTAATTATAGTTGGTAAATTTTATAAGTCAACGAAGATATTACAAATTAGTCTAGCCTACAAATCCAACGTATCCAATTTCTCCCTTAGCCCCTTCAAAACTAGCTGCCTTTTCTCTTTGCTAAGATGAAACACAGTTTTAAGGATGGCATCATTTGTTATGGTAAAAATATAGTTCAATTTTATTACACTATCTTGAGGAACACCTTCACTGGTAGAGAGATAGATTCCTTTCATTCGTAAGTTTGTAGTAATACCCGCAATAACTACATTGCCAAATTCTTCGAATAGAACAAGAGCCGGCCTGATTTTAGAGCCAGAACCATCTGCAAATTTTACCCTTGTGAGTATTACATCTCCCGATTCAGGCATGTTCCCAACCGCTGTAATCTCCTTCTTCCCATAGCTCTTTCATCTTTGATTCCTGGGCTTTCTGGACAAATGTATTAAGTTCGTGAGTCTCTCTGGCATCGTTTATTAGGTCTAGAATGATTTCATTGTATGTCTCGCGTGGGTACTTCTTGATTTCTTTAAGAGCATTCACCACAGACTTCTTTAATTGTATAGTAGTTATTTCATCTTCCATTATATATCCCCTATATGTTAGTTATAGTATACTATAGTTTATAAATATTCTCTTATTACGGGGTGGAGGAAACTCTTCTAGAATCGACCCATATTAAAAAATTGCACCATGCGCTGGTGCAGAACACAGCACTATCAATCCTGTCAGTACGCGGCTTTACTATGTTCCTTCATGGTATTTCCCAATCAGCTGCGAATCCTGATTTAGAATTGTCTCCTTTATAATACTGCTTCATGCATTTCACGGTATTTTCAACAAATCCTCTTATAGCAGATTCCCACTTCTGTGGATAGTTGAGTGTTGCATTCTTCTCTGTCAATATCAATCAATAGTTTTATCTTAAAATTATTTTAATATACAATTACCTTGACTTAACCTCCTCCCTGGAAGTAATTTCCAGTGATTTTAATCCAGTTTCAGGCCCAATTAATAACTCCGCTATTGCACCAACTGCCATTACAACAGCAGTGATGCCAAATACTACAATAACACCATGGCTTAATATAACTGCCAGTAAAATTATGCCAATTATTCCACCTATTCTCCCGATTCCAATTGCAATACCTATGGCCGTATTTCTAACCTCTGTCGGGAACATTTCAGCAAGCTGGGGATAAAGTACACCTGCTGCAGCATACACCCAGAAATATAAAACTACAAGCAATATAATGAAAACGAGAATGGATACATGATCGGAAATAATCCCTATAATAAGAAATAAGAGGGCAGCGATTCCATAGGAGGCGGTAATTGTTTTTCTTCTGCCTATTCTATCAAGTGCAAAAGACATTGTAATTATTCCTGCTACACCTGCAAGCGTAATGAAAATTAATGAGTAACTGCTTGATGCTGAGGTAAAATGGAAGAATTTTATCAGTATAACAGGTATAACTGAAAAGGCTGCATAGTAGGGCCACACCTCGGTAATATTTAATATTACAGCAAGTAAAATACTTTTTGGATATTTTTTAAAAACATAAGCATACCTTTCAGCTACGGTCTGCTTTGAAAATTCAAGTTGCTCGGATGAAACAGGTGGAAGTGTTTTTCCGGTCTTCTTTGTATACGCAGCTTCTATGGAGGTCACAATTGTTTCTGCCTCTTTCTGCCTTCCATTTTTAATTAAATACCTTATAGATTCGGGCAATTTTATTCTGGCAACAAAAACAATGACACCCAATATAATAGCTGAGGCAAAAGCAACTCTCCACCCGATATCAGCTGGAAGCAAAATGATTGCAAAAAAGCCCACCAGTGAAGCTGCAAATGTTCCAATGTCAAAAGCTGTTGCGTTGCCCGATGATACAACCAGTCCTCTTCTTGATGGCTGAACAAATTCAGATAATGCCGTGTTGGCAACTGCAACTTCACCCTCAGCTCCAATTGCAGTTATAATCCTTCCAAATACAAGACTTCCATAATTAAATGATAATGCAACAATCAGACTGCCAACAATGACAATGATTACTGTGATTATGAAAACCCTTTTCCTTCCTATATAATCTGAAAGTGAACCCATTGTAAAAGCTCCGATTAGGGCACCAACGAGATACAGGGGGGTGAGCAGTATTGCCTGAAATGATGTTAAGTTAAATTCAGATTCAATTGTCCCCAGCGTGGCGCCACCCAGTGAAATTGAAAAACCTTCTAGTATTACGCCGGCAAAGAGTATGGCAAAGACGAAAGAATGCCAGGAATTCCACGGTATTCTATCAAGCCTTGCTAACAAATCTGTGTTAATGGTTGAATCATCCTTTGCCATGAGAATTTAATATGGTTTTATATATAAATATTTGTATTTTTGGTAAGAGTTCAGTAATTTGAGTTGACCCGGAGCTAGTACAGTTTAAAGCATTTTCCTCTACTATAGGATTCCGGGACACTGTATATTATTGTAAGCCTAAAAAATATACCACTGCTAGGTAGAGTGATATAAAGTTTAAATAATTTAATTTAGCTAGATGCATAAATTTTTATACATAACCTATATCTTTTCCAGATATCATGGATGATGAATGCAAACCAAATAGGGAAGAGTTCGATTGGGCTGTATGCCTATTTAATAATAAGGGTGAAGACCGTGCATATTTTGTACATTTGTATATGCTCCAAGAAACAATGAAAAATGGACAACCGGGACAAGCTTTAGTTTGTTTCCTCAACCATTGGAATATGAGATTAGATACTGATACAACTGTAACGGCAATTAACAAGTGGTATACTGATAAAGTAGCCAAAAACCTACAATATCTAACACAGGAGAACCTTTCAGAAATAGATTTAAATAAGGGAACAATAATTGGGTCTATAATTGACCTATATCGTGGCCTCTATAGGCTTAAAGGTATTAAAGACACAGGTGCTTCAAAAATACTTCACTTATTTATACCGGAGCTTTTCGTGATGTGGGATAACCCCATACGTCAACATTATATAGGGGATTGTAAAGGACCAGGTGCATATATTTTGTTTATGAAGAAAATGCAAGAAATAGCTAATCACCTTCGTGATGAAAATGGTAATATTTTTAATGACATTTACGCACATGTAAAAGAACCACTGGAGGACAATCTAAAAACTGTTCTCCATAAGAAGGAAAATATAAAGAATATAATGAAATTTATCAAAGAAAATAGGATAATAAAAACACCGAATGATGGTGAATCTTCGGAATATATTGTGGAAAAAACAATAACACAGTTCGTTGATAAGAGGTACAGTATTGACAAGTACATTGATGCCAAATTCATTGATGAGTACAACTGGATAGTATTTACAAAGAAATGTATAATACCTCCAGTTTTACATCCCTAAACTTTATTAAATGGACATTACAACGCACTTGGCGGGACATTAGTATATTAGGATAGACTCTCTGGAAATATCATTTAGAAGTTATACACTATTGAAGAAATGGATACTTAAATCTATATCAAATCCAGACTAATCCGAACCACTGAACTCTTACCCGTATTCATTAAGGAACACACACGTCTATCTTTATATCAATGTTGTTGCTAACTTTTGGTAACTCTAGAAAATATATAACCAGTAACATTTTCCTATTCCTTCTCTTAATTATGAATGATCTCTTTCTACAATACGCCAACCCTTTTAGCTATTTCTAAATTCATAGAAGAGATTGTTACCCTTTCACAACTCCGTACCTCACATATTATAAGGTACAATTAAAAATTCCTTTTATAGTAGATTAGAGAGAAAAACTATAAAGGATGATCTGATACAATCGATGTGGTATACCAGAAAATATGCAAAACCAGCTGGAGCAAATCACCATTACTACTAACTATTAACAGAAATTTGAAAATATCTGCCATGCACCAAATTGATAAAACGATAAATAACATACATAAGAGTGGGGGAATGAATGTATGGTGTTTTTGAAAAATGAAATGAGGCGAAGTTGTTATGAATTTAACTTATAAAGAGAAAAGTATCAAGGTATTCGAGAAATCAGTTGTTCCAGCTATTAAATTGAACTTGACTGCAAGTATCAACTATAATGAAATCCCGCTGGAATTTACTGCACAGCTATATTCAGAAGAAAATAAATTTTTGACTAATTTAGAGCAGATAGAACAGAACCCCTCTAGTATGAGAAGAGATATTCCTCTATTAGTACAAGGTCAGAATCCATCTCAAAAGCCAGAAAAGTATGAATATGAAATGGTTGGCGTTCTCAGCAAACAGGTAATTAATTATATTGAAAAGAGGAGAGAGAAAAATAAAAAAAATGATGTTATCTTTCAAGTTAAAGCGACTATTAAGTATTTGACTACCGATATTAATATAGAATTTTTGGAGGAGCATCAGATGCACAATCCGGACATCCGTATAATAAGCCGTTATGTACCGGCTGTGGGAGGGAGCCCCGCTCTAAACATCCTGACCTCTTCTGGTTACTTATTAAGTTACTACACGTATGTATCTAATGACTGCAGTATAATAATTCCATCCAGCGACTGGTTACATGATTTTCAAGAACCACTTGGAATTGGTCGCTTTATGGTTATAGAAATACCAGATCCACGTCTACTGGATGACAGTCTTAAATATGGTTCTGACGAACTAAAAACATTAATAGAGCGAATCGATAGTTCACAAAAGATTTTCAAAACCATGGAGAGGCTTCTGACTGAAGGAGAATGGGGAAGGGTTATCGAGGAATCAAGGAAGTTCTTTGAATTGTACACAAAAAATGTTAAAGGGAATATAAAGAAATTAATTGAGAAATCTACTGGAATATCGGAAGAATCGGCAACTAAATTGACAACTGCTCTTGACAATTTAGAGGATTATTCTAATGCATTACATCATTCTGTAAATACGAAAGGGCCAGACTCAGGCACCCCTACTAATGTTTTCACAGGCGGGAAGGAGGATGCATATCTTACCTTCAATTTATGCGCTTCGATATTAAATTTAGTTTCAAAAAAGGTAGTATCATTCTTGGAAACTGATTCAAAATGAAGAGAAACTATTCATATATCCAAACTTCGTAAGGTTTTGTGGAATAACTTGATTTCTAGCAAGTTTTCAATCGCGTCAACTTTCTATGTGGCCTTAGATATAATTTTCAATTCCTTTCTTATTCTTTCGCATATTAAATTTAAAATAAATTACGATGATATTAATATAACATAATTTCAATACTATTACAATAAGTTAAACAATTATGTGATAATTTTATTTTTTCAACGTATTTTTAAAATGAATAAAAACCTAGAAGATTATCGTAAAACAGAATTCTCAGCTTATTGATAAACAAACAAATATTTTAAGTGAGAATTAAATTGCAGAGCCATAAATATTGCCTGGATAATGTCTTAAATTTCGAGGTAATAGTTCTATTTGAGCCTACGTCTTCATTGGTCACAATCTTATTTTATGACTACCTATAGTAGCTGGAATTGCATTTCCTGATCACATCAATATACGTATCATTCAGGTTTAATAAGATATCTGTTGAAGTTTCTTTTGTCAAAAATTCTTTTTCAGTATTAAAAAATTCTTCAATGTATTTCTCGGTAAGACCATATTCCTTCATTCTGAGAGAAGCTTTGATGAGGTTTAATAACAACGACACTCTGATGGGTGTTGTATTGCTTTCCAGTACTTTTTCATCTTCTGTAAGTACATAATTAGAGGTATTTTTTATCAAGTCTTTATACGCGATGTATTCCCCTGTAAATTGGTCCCTTTTAGAAAACATGTCATTTAGAATTATAATCGCATCATTATGTCTTCCATTAAAGGCCAGTGCCTCTGCATGTCTAATTTTAAATAGAGGACGAACAAATATATCCTGTTGCGAATCAAGAATCTTACTTGCATTTTCAGTGAATGTAAGCATATCACTATATTTTCCAGCTTCTCGTAAAACGGCACTGAATTCTACAGCCATTTGGCCCGCCAACTGGATGTTATCGTTCAGGCTAATTAATTCGTTCATCAGAAATACTGCAACATCGATAAAACCATAATGCATTAAGGAATTTGTTGCTGGCATTAATAGATATATAACCATGGAATTTTCTATTCTCTCTTTTTATTTCTATTCCTTATATCCATTTTGCTTTACCAAACAATTTTAACTATTTCTTCCTTTATTTCCAATTATCCGATGTTTTACCGGGTTAAGGCAAACGGGACATTTATCA
>JAKAAK010000091.1 GCA_021797025.1 Thermoplasmata archaeon | reverse complement strand
ACATTTTCCTGAAAGCCGGGCACCTTATCAGCCATGGGAATCAGATAGGATATAACCAGCTTTTGCGACTCCCTGCTATCATGAAAAATAATCAGGAAATCTTTAAAAACACAGGTGGCGTGCATGCAGCTGCCATAATCGATTACTCAGGCAATATTTTATCAATGGGAGAGGATGTAGGCAGGCACAATGCAGTGGACAAGGCAATAGGGAAGATGGTCTTAAATGGAATATCCAGAAGCCCTGAAGCAGTATTACAGGTAAGTGGCAGGGCTGGCTTTGAAATTGTACAGAAGGCTGCTATGTACGGAATTCCGGTAGTAAGTTCTGTATCTGCCCCATCATCACTCGCGGTGGAACTTGCCGATGAATTCAATATGACCCTTGTATCCTTTGTAAGGGGAAACAGTTTCAATATTTACACCCATCCAGAAAGAATAAGCATGAAATAAAAATTTAGAGTGGCATAAATTATACCTTATTTCAATGTTTATACAGGCAGGCTTACTGTTTATATGATATTTTATTTATTGTATATCAATATAACTGGATTTTCTCCTTATAAGTTCGATATTCGTATCATCAGAATAATTATATATCTCTTTAAATATCCGCACATATAGAAATATTAGAGTGAAAACCGGGTAGAAACGCCTGTGTACCTTTGCATTTCTCATAAAGAACATAAGATTTCTCATATTATTGCATCCGACCCCTCTTAAAACATCCATTGCCGATCTTGACTTCCTTTTATAATATTCAATGCCTTTTGCGTATCTTTTTTCCCTATCAAATTCTACAGGTTCATTTTCCCATAATACCGGATTGCCTGAAGGATACACCAGCTTGTACCCGAGGTTAATAAATCTCGCCTCCCTTTCCACATCTTCAGCCGCTGTAAGGTCTTTCCAGGGAACTGCATGGTTTACATCATAGTAACATAAATGGTTATCGAGAAAAACTGTGTTATGGTCTATATGGGCATAAGCATATTCAACTAACCTGGCAAATTCGTTATTATATACTGTATCGAGGTCTATAAACATAAACATATCATCATGGGAAGCTTTTTCTTCAGCCTTCTGGATGGCAAGATACCTGCCCCATCCACGTGTGCAACGGGCCTGAATTATTACCATATTATACTTATCCTGATTATTCTGCAATAATTCAAAGGTGCCATCGCTGGAATAATTATCTACTATGTAAATAGATTTTTCAATTTTTATGCCCATTATAGAATCCAGGGATTGAAGTACACGCTTTCTGGAATTATAAACAGTTCCGTATATATACAGCATCAAAAAGGAAATAATTATAATATATATAAATCTGGGGGCATTAGAATTAACATAACTTTTTAAATTCATTGGATGTAGATAGTGTACATTATTTTCTGTAAATTCTAAATTACCTGACTCTCTTTTAATTCATTCCCTATTACTACATTTTCTCCCGGTAATATTCATAATTTATACTCATCATTATTCAAACTGCCAATTTCACTGCGGACCTATCAGACGGAAAAACACTTATCTTATTTACCATTCCTTTTATTTCGCCATTTAGCATAAAAAAATCCATTTCCAGACGTGGTTGCCATGATATTTGATTAGATCATGAATAGATAAAAACATATTGATATCTTATTGCTGGCTATAACTTTCCAAGTTTCTTTAACATCTTTTATTATTAAATATTTTATTATTGAATCTTTTATTAATATTATTATCGATACATAGATATATATTAAAACGTTCATAATATTATGAATAAAAAATTAATTATTATTCTGTTAGTTATTCTCGTTATCCTGGTATCGATAGATTTTGGAGTTAAATATTACCAGAGCCTGGATGATAAAGTAGATATATCAATAACACCGGCAGAGAATAATATATCGCAGGGCCATAATTTAACTGTTTATGTAAATTCCACTAACAGCCTGCCGTTTGAATCGTATTTAATTGATGCAACGACATATGTTGCAGGCGCCCATGTTCAATATTTTGGTCTAAATGGCAGTACACCAGAGAATGTGTATGGGTTAATAAAGTTTAACATTACAGGAAATAATAGATTAGCAGCAAAATGGAATGGAACTGTTATGCAAATGGGAACACACAGGTTTGATGGAGAATTTAAAGGTTTTCCCTTTTATACACTGGCACCTGCAGGCTATTATAAAATAGATAATATTGAGTATTCAGTGCCTGATGGAGCAGGTGGCCTATGTATTCAAATAAACTACAATCACCCGGTAATCCATTTAACCGGAATTTATTACAGAATACAACAGGGCAATGCATCAGTTAACATTTCCATTAACCATACAGCCGGGTATAAAACATCTTTGAATTCAAACATTTCTATTTGCTCATTTTACAATAACTTTAATAATTCATCGTATGCCAATTTTACCCTTAATCAAACGGATAATTATAGAACAATCCATTTTACAGATTTTTCAAACACAACAAAAACATATGGAGAGACATATATAAGTATGACTACAGTTAATGGCGTTTTTTATATGAGGATGTATTACGGTGGTGAAATTGAATAGTATGAAAATTAACAAATTATATAAAAATATGAAAAGTCTGAAAATTATGCTATTGGCAATATGTCACTGGATTTAAATTAATCCGGGAGATATCCCATAGCAGGTCCAAACCTTGCCGGAAAAACAACAAAATCAAAATTAATTTCAGGCATAATAAAGCCAACAGCAGGAAATATTAGTGACAATGGCTTAACATTTATTTGCACCAAACACCGGCATATTATGATAATTTATCCGCCTTTGACCATTATAACCTGATAAATAATATTGTGAATAAAGATGATATTTTATATTCCCCTGAAGAAGTATTAAATATTGTTAGCCTTGATAAAAATAAACTGGCAAAGGATTATTCAGAAGGCATGAAAAGAAGGCTTGATATCGGCATGGCATATTATAGAATACAGAGATTGAAGTACACGCTTTCTGGAATTATAAACTGTTCCGTATATATACAGCAACAAAAAGAGGATAACTATAATATATATAAATCCCGGATCAAGATTAACATAACTTTTTAAATTGTATGGCTATATCTCAAAAATTGCCAGCCAGAGAGGAAACATTCGGTTCTGGAGTCGCTCTCCAGTATGCTGCAGTAGCTTCAATGTTCTTATCGTCCACAATATTTTATTTTCTCATAGCCCATTTGCTCACCACAACTTTAGTTGGTTCGATTTCCCTGCTGTATGCAATAATGAATATCGCTGGAGTTGCTTTTGTCCTTGGTTTTTCCCAGGGTCTGGAACATTTTATATCGTACCATATTTCAAGAGGCAACTATAGAAATGTAAGGGCCATGATAAGGAGAATTGGAATATTTGCAATAATTTCATCGATTGCAGCTATGGCTATTATATATTTCATATCTCCACTTATCGCAATAACGCTGTTTCATTCATACTTTTATGTAGAATTTATAAGGATAATAGGGATAGCCATTTCAGCATTTATATTCAGGGACCTTTTTTCATCTATTATTCTTGGATTGAAACGTTACCGGACATATTCATTGAGCTACATATTTGTAAATATATTTTCCTACTTCTTTCCAATCCTGCTGCTACTCTATTCCGGGAAAGCAATTTATGTAATAATAGGAATTGCCATTGCAGGATTGGTAAATGCTATTATTTTTATAGTCATGGTCTCGAGAATTTATCTTCATCTGGAAATAACTTTGAATTCTGAAACCGTTGACCCTTTTAAAACACTATTTATTTACTCATTCCCTCTATTTTTCGCTTCTATTATGACAACAGGGGCAAATTATCTTGACAGGATAGTTGTATCCTATTTTCTAAATTTATCATACATTGGGATATACAACTTTGCACTGGTTATCAGCAGTGCTGCAACTGTTTTCATAATGCCTATTTCAAATATGTTGATACCGCGATTGTCCTCATATTTCTCACTGGATGATATTAGCGGCTTTAAGAAGAGTATAAGAATGCTACTCAATATAGCCTCACTTATATATATCCCAGCTGCAATGGGAATAGCCGCCATGTCAAGAATTACGCTCTATAACTTTGCAGGGAGAAATTATACTATAGCATACATTCCTATTATTATAATAATGATTGCTACATCATTGTTTATGGGGTCAGTTATCCTGGCTTCAGGAATAAAAAGTGTCAGGAAAACAAGGATATTTTTATTATCCTCCGGCCTTGCACTTTTAACCAATTTAATTTTCTCAATAGTTTTGATTCCAAGATTTTCCATTATTGGTGCTTCCATAGCATACTCATCCATGACCGTTGTTAACTTTGTAATTATATATATCTATGCAAAGAGATTTAAAATTTCCAATTATGATATTAAAACTATAGGCAAGATCTGGGGGTCTTCACTGGTTATGTTTTCTATTTTATTTTATCTGCAAAGTATATTCAGGTATAATATACCGCTGGAAATTTTATACATACTCCTGGGTATAGTTATATATACTCTGGAACTGAAACTTTTCAGGATCATAAAGCCAGATGAACGTGATTTCCTCTTAACTATAATTCCTGAGAGATTCGGGAAAATGAGGAAGATGCTAAAATATATTTCATCCTGATCCGGGCACCATTTAATCTCATAGCCTAATAATAAAATTTGAAATAGGGAATATTTATTATTATTCTATAAATATCCATTTCATGGTGGATGCATCTGTTGTAATATTTGATTATGATAGAAAGAATTTCATTAAAGATATTATCAAGTCCATTGCCGTTAACATAGGCGATAAGAATATTGAAATTTTAGTAATTAAGAGTTATGAGGATCCAGAAATAGATAATTTTTTAAAAAACAACAATATCAGATTTTTTACGCTTTTAGAAAACAAAAGCCAGAGCGATTACATTAAATGCGCAGTGAAGGAATCCCTGGGAGAAATATTGATGTTTCACGATGATGACGATCAATTTGCTGATGAAAAAATAAGTTATGTATACGATTTATTCTACCAGCATGAAGATCTCGGATATTACCATAATAATTTTAACACTATAGACCAGAAAGGAAATATTGTTTATAACAGAAATTATAAAACACCGGAGTTTGAACCGGCATACATTAAAAATTCTGACAAACCCATGTATTTCAATAAAAACATTAAATTACTAAACCATATCAGGCCTGATTTTAACAGCAGCTCTATTTGCATCAGAAAATCTATCATAACAGGCTTTCAGAAAGATTTTGAATTCAATGTAAGGCCAGACACATTCCTGTTAATTATGGCACTGCTCTCCGATTTATCACTTTTTTTAGATAATAAAATACTGACACATTACAGGTTGTACGGTGATAATGTGAGCACTTCTTATAATACGTCCATAACTAAAATGCGCGACACATTTATGAAGGCTTTCTCTGAGGGAACAGATATTTTTTCCTATTACTCACACTTTTTAGAAGATACACCATATGCAAGTTACATGAAATTGCGCATAATAAACCTTAAACTTGCATATAATTTCTGGGCACTGGAAAGAAAATTTAAAATTACATATTCAGAATTAAAACTCATTTTAAGGGTTGATCCGGTACATGAATCAGGATATTACATAATTTCAATATTGCCAGCAAAACTAAAAATCATGGTAATGAAAATATCATATAAGGCTATTGAGGATTGATCCTGGATAACTTTAAATAGTTAATACAGGTCAATATTTTATTACTTATCATTTTTATAGAAGTATGTAATAATATCTTATGACAAAAACAATTGAACTGAGGGTATACGGTATGACATGCAATGATTGTATGGAGCATGTTTCCGGCGGTTTAAAGAATGCAAAAGGTGTAAATGACGCCTCCGTTTCACTTAAGGATGGTATGGCAGTTGTCAGGGCTACTGATATAACTAATCCCGACGAACTTATAAAACTGGATGTTTTTAAGGGGCAGTACAGGGCACAGATAAGGAGTGTTAACAATGACTGAATATGATCTGGCCATCATAGGCTGGGGAGCGGCGGGTTTTGCGGCGGCTATAAAAGCAAGTGAGCTAACATCCAACCAGATGAAAATAGCTTTGATCGGGACTGGCGAGTTGGGTGGTACCTGTGTAAACGTTGGTTGTGTTCCATCAAAGTTTTTAATAGAGGCATCGAAGAATTATAAAGAAGCTAAAAATCCTGCATATGCCGGTATAACATCGTCTGCAACCCTTAATTTCTCAGAATTTATGGAATCCTTAAATAAGTTTGTATCCGTAGAGAGGGAAACTAAATATACAAATGTAATGAAGAATTTCGAGAATATAGATATAATAGAAGGTCTTGCGAAGTTCGTGGACAATGATACCATATCGGTAAACAACAATGAAATAAAGGCGACAAATTTTATTATAGCCACAGGCTCCAGAACATTTATACCCGAGGTGCGGGGGCTGACAGATTATTATACCAGTGATACAGTGTGGGAGATGAGAAAACTACCTGGAAAGTTAGCAGTTATAGGTTCTGGAGAAGTCGCACTTGAACTGGCGTATGCCTTCTCAAATTTCGGATCTGAAGTTCATATATTTAACAGGTCAAACAGGATACTGAAAGGGTTTGATGATGATGTTAATAGCCAGCTGATGGCCGCTTTAAAGGCTAATGGGATAGTATTCCACCTTGGAGTCAACTTCTATGAAATTAAGAATGAAGATGGCAAGAAAGATATAGTTACATGGACAGGGACATTTGGTGATTTTGATGAAATCATTGTAGCTACCGGCAGGATGCCCAACATCGATGGGCTTGATCTCAGGGCAGGGGGAATTACAGCAGACAATGGTATTGTTGTTAACCCCGATTTCAGAACAACAAATCCGAAAATATATGCAGCAGGGGACTGTGTCAGGCAATCCCTTAAGCTTGAAACACTGGCAGGAAAAGAGGGCGTAATAGCAGTAGAGAATATTCTTGGAGGGGATAGAAAGATTAATATGCAGGAAGTACCCTGGGTAGTTTTCACTGAACCAAATGTTGCATCAGTTGGATTCACTGAGACAGAACTGAAAAAGAAACATATAGAATACGATGTACGCATAGTAGAATTGAAAAATGTGGTAAAAGCAAATATTCTCAACTGCTATACTGGAATTGCCAAAATAATATCAGGAAAGGACAAAAAAATTCTGGGTATCCATGTGATAGCACCCATGGCAGCAGAATTCATAACAGAAGGCGTATACCTGATTAAGAACGGTTTAACCTATGATGACCTCATAGACACTATACACGTATTCCCAACTGTGGCAGAGTCAATTAAAATCACGGGGCAGGCATTTATAAGGGATATCTCAAAAATGAGCTGCTGCATGGATTGATTTAATAACTTGTTTTGTCATGGGAAATCTTATATTTATATTTTTAATAACTAATTATAAATGTCAAATGTAATAGTAATTAGAAATATTGCCAGTAAGTTAAAAAATGACCCGTATCTTCTCTCTATTTTCATCGTATCACTGATATTTTCAATACTGTTTACAGTTTATTCAGCAATGGCATTTAACCTTGTAGAGATGACCGGCTGGGATATGGGTATTTATATGCAGGCATTGTCCTCAGGCATTTCCGGGCATCTTTTCTATTCCGCACTTGTTCCTGGAAGCTACCTTGCCGAGCATTTCTCACCTATTCTCTTCATATTATTGATTCCGTACTATTTATTCCCATCAGCATATACCCTTATTGTACTGCAGTCATTTGCTATAGGATTTTCAACACTTGTGCTTTATCTGCTTTCTAAAGAAATACTTCAAAGGATTGAAATTATCAGAACAGGGAAATGGCTCAATGCTTCAACAATATCATTTATAATATCAATGGCATATATTATGTCTCCATTAACAGAAAGCCCGATTTTTTTTGATTTTCATTTAATGGTTTTTCTGCCGCTTTTCTTCTTTATGGCCATCTATTCATTTATCAAGAAGAAGTATATACTTAACATCATATTCCTTGCTTTAATAGTATCGCTCCATTCAACCTTCGTATCTATTGCATTAATGGCAATATTGTTTGAAATATTTCTGAACAGGACATTTATGATAACCAGTAACCATTCAGCGGCCAGAAGTTCCATTTATTTTTTGATTTCCCTGGGGATTTTAGGGCCTTATTTTATACTTGCAGGAATTTTGAAAGGAGATATTGCGGGAGTACCAGCCTCAGTATTGCGCATACACGTTAGCGGGTCGGTAGGGCCCATATCTCTGGTTATTGATACATTTACCAATCCTGCACTTGTCCTTCACCTCCTTGTACATAACTATCTTTTAAAACTTATAATAATATTCTTTGCATTTGGGGGATTCGCATTTTTATTCATAAGGTACCCGGCATCCATATTAACATTTATACCTTATCTTATTTATTCTATGTTTTCTACGTACGCCTCATATTATACGATTGGCTATCAATATACTATGATGCTCATTCCCATGGTGGCTGTCAGCGGGGCAATAGGCATATATATGCTGATAAAGAGCCAGATGCACAAACCTTCATTTAAATTACAACTTCATATAGTTTTGAGTGTTATAATAGTTATAGCACTTCTGGGATTTTCAATTGCAACGCCAATAGTATCGGGGGATGCCAATTCCAATAGCATGTATGCCTCAGTTTCACAGTATGGAAATAATACATATATGAATCAGGTAATATTTGAACATAAAATAGCAAATTCACTTCCAAAAAATGCAACACTGGTAACATCAAATAATTTATTCCCTCTATTTGGCAATGATCTGAATGCTACAGCATTTCCTTTTACACCTGATGTGGTCATAAATGGTGATTATTACCAGTATCTTATTGATGACAAGCATAGCATGTGGTCAATTGAAACAGCCAACATATCAGGAACGGGCATATCACTGAATATGCTGGAGCAAAAATATATGGCATCCGGCAATTATAAGGTATATGCAGATAATTATGGCGTAATTGTACTTGAGAGAAATTAATATGGTAGCAATTTGACACTGTTTATATTCTGCTATTTCAGGATAACCTGTTTATAATATTATTTATTCCCGCTTCATATGAATGGTTAAAGGAATAATTGTAGCATTTTTCACTGTATATATTTTTAAATTTATCATAATTGTCATATATTTCTATACATCTATCAAGCAACTGTTTCTGATTATGCAACTCTACAGGAACTATAAGGCCCTTAACATCTATATATGTGTCCAGCAGGTAAGAAACGACGATATTGCCATAACCCCAGGCTTCATAGAATGTGATAGGTATCCCATCTTCCATGCTCGGGAGTATGTATACCTTAGCCCGTGAATATAAATTATATTTTTCCTGTTCAGTGAGATCTGGATGTATTTCTATATTTTCAATATTATTGGACTTCATAAAACCCCTTATTTCTGAAAGTGTTTCTTCCGTAGAAAAACCTCCCATTGCAAATTTAATATTATTATATTTCTTTGATAAACTGGCAACGAGGTTAAGGTAATCATACATTCCTTTGTTATATGTAAAGGAAGTAAGGAATAAAAAATCAATATCTTTGTTCAGGCTCAATATATATGAAAGGGGCTTTAGAAATTTATTGTCAATTCCAGGGCTTTCAACAATGATATTTGCCTTTGAGTTTATTGATTCTAAATAATGTTTCATATAGGAATTTTCAGTGTATATAGCATTATAACCAACTGCCATAAACCAGATTCCCAGTTTATAGTCAGCGTAATGAAGGAAATGTTTCATAAATTCCTTATGCATTGCAGGCTTCGGTGGAATATGGTAGGCAGGGCCGTAAATCCTTATTTTTCTTTTAAATATTTTAATCAATAAAGCAATTAAGACATCTGAAAAATATTCGTTTTCCATTATAATCTTGTCAACTTTATTTTTTAATATATAAGTTAAAAGCCGTTTTATCATAGTCTTATAACTTTTTTCAAAAATCATATCTTTCTCACCGGGCCATGCTTTGTATATGGAAGTGAAGATTACAGGGCCACCTCTCATTCCGGTATCTGCGTGGCCAAGAAATAAGGTTTTGCCCATGCTGGTTTATAAGAACTGGGTATAAAATATATTTCACCGGTTAAAGAAAAATTATATATAAATATTCTATAGGTTTCCATTGAGAATAGCAATATTTGCAAATGGAATTTTATTTAACCGTGTAGGTGGTGCACAGAAGCATATGCGTGAGGTTATTGAAAGGCTTGCTACACATTATGAAATATATTATTTCCCTGAGCCACAGGCATATATGGATAGATCCAGATGCGACTCCGGGTATATGGAACACCTGGAAAAACTCAAAGTTGTAATAAGTGAATATTTTATTCAATATAATGAAGATAAGATAAATATTAATGGCATTATTGAAAAATACACTGAAGATATAAGTACCTGCGAATTAATTTATGACCTGGATTTCCAGTATTACCTTGAAAATATAAGATATGGGAGTGAGCTTTCATTATTGCTCAGTAATAAAACAGGTAAAAAGCTAGGCGTTTGCCTGCAGGACCTGGGTGATGTGAATATGCATTTTTTGCCGGAAATGCATTCCGGATACAGATTTGCCAGGATTGCCCCTAAATTGTCTGGCCTGGTAGCTGGAATTGCCCTTTATGACTATACAAATAGAAAATTAACCCTGATGAAACTGACCGGTGCAAAGAACCTTACCTTCATTACTATAGTTAACAGATCATATACAACAAATATGAAAATTAATTTTAAAAATATATACCTGCTTGAACCCTCAAATGCTCTTGATACCGGGATAAAAAACTTCAGAGGGAAAGAAAAGGAAAATAAAATTATATTTTTTGCAAGGCTTGTGTACAGGAAAGGAATATTTGATTTTATTTTAATTGTTAAAAAAATAGTGGAAAATTTAAAAGTAGAAGTAGTAGTAGCCGGCCAGTTCCACCATTCATACGAAGAGCGTTATTTTTTTGAACTATTATCAAAATACCATCTGGAGAAATTTGTAAACTATAAAGGAAAATTAACAGATGATGAACTTTACAATGAACTTTCAACAGCTAAGGCAATGGTATATCCA
>JAKAAK010000090.1 GCA_021797025.1 Thermoplasmata archaeon | reverse complement strand
ACCTGTAGAAGGCCTTCCAATCCCATAATTATTAAAATGATAAAACCGAGTAAAATTAATAGTAGACCGGATAGCCTAAAATTCATAATTAAAGGAAGCCTGCCTTTTGGAGTATTAAAAGGTCTTCAGTGGTAAGCTGCTCCCCGGCCTTGAATTTTTCATATAGTTCCGATGCTCTTTCCTGCAGTTCTGATTCTTTTTCTTTCTTTCTGCTGACCTTGGTCTTGTTGCGGATGGAGAAGATGGCTTTTTCCATATCTTTAAGTTCACCCTTGGCTTTTATGAAAGCTGCATGTTCGGCCTCTGATTCCTGGCTGTATTTAATAAAAACTTCGTGTTTTTCATCGGCTTCCTTGCGGACTTCATCCAGTTTCTGCAATTCATCGTTGATTTCATCACTTAGCTGCGATATCCTGTTGGACATTTCTTCTATCTGCTTTTTGTATTCTTCGCCTTTAGTCCTTTCATCATTAATTTTATCTGTAAGTTCCTTTATAGTGTCATTTTTTAAAAGTTCCTGCTCGCGGAGTGTTTTGGATTTCTTTATTTCATTTGTAAGCCTTCTTATTTCAACTATAATTTTGTTTTCCTCTTCCTTCTTGAGCTCTGTTGTTTGCTGCCTCTTTTCAAGATACTGCAATTCTTTCTCCTTGGTCCGGATGTCTTTTATATCCATTCCGGTTCCAAGAGAGGACTTGTACTCTCTCAAATTCTTCTTCAATTCAGATAAATTTTTATAATGAACTTCCTTTTCGTCTCGCAGAGTTTTAATCTTTTCTATTAAATCGTTCTTTTCAGCAATCTTCTCCTTGGCCTGCTCGCGCATTTCGTGAGTTTTTTGATTCAATTCATCACGAAGTTTGGCATACTTCTGCGCTTCTGCATTAGCTTCATCTCGCTTCTTAATATGGAGTTCTACTTCATCTCTGATTGCCTCTTTTTTTGTTTCAAAATCTTCCAAAAGGTCCGTCATGCTA
This sequence comes from Thermoplasmata archaeon, assembly GCA_021797025.1. Next base: position 10,182 of record JAKAAK010000090.1, on the reverse strand, counting down.
ACACTTCGATATCTTATTGCAGACATTATGGCTAGATTAATAATATTCCAGCTCGTAAATCTGTAGTTGGGATTTGTATTTAAAAAGACTATATAAGTATTACTGTTAAACCGTAGCTACATTGATTCTATGGGGTACAGACCCCCGGAATGGGAAAGGATATTCAAACAGATATCTTCATGATGAATATATATAATAGCAGAATTGCCCAAAAAATTCTCTTATAATGCTATAGATGCTGCAAAATAACACCCTGAGCTTTCAGTATAAGTATATGATTTTTTGAATCTGGCTTTCATGGCACCTCGTATAAAATTATATAATAAATTATCATAAGCAAAAATGCACGGCGGGAACATATATTCATTTGCAGAAAAACATGGTATTGCACCGGAGTCGGTTATGGATTTTTCCGCCAATATGAATGATTTTGTTCGCATAAAGGGTATGAAAATTAAGAGCACCTACATAAAGAACTATCCTGAAAGTGATCTGGGGGCGTATAAATCGATACTATCAGGAAGGGAATTTAAACCGGAAAATATTGCAATTATACCGGGATTGACCCCATTTATCCACTCTTTCATGCACAGTATAGATGGAATTTCTATCATAATTTCTCCTGCATTTACCGAGTACCTTGATGCCAGCAGCGAGAATTCCAGAGTTATATTGCCAATGGATACCGTGGAGAGTGCCCCTGAAATTATAAAAAATTATAATTTTAAGGCTGTTTTCCTTGTTTATCCAGATAATCCCACAGGGCAATTGATCAGTGAAAAAAGCCTTGTTAAAATTCTTGATATCTGTGTATATAAAAGTGCAATGCTTTTTCTTGATGAATCATTTATATGGTTTGTAAATAAAAGAGAAATTGATGAGGGGGAATTAATTGAAAAATACCCGAATTTGATAATAGGCAGATCTCTGACCAAAATACTGGCCATACCCGGGCTGCGGCTGGCTTATTTAATATCTTCTGCTGGACACATAAATGAAATTGAGAAAAGGCTTGACCCGTGGAGAATCAATCAGCCAGCCCTTTTATATTTACTGAAAAGTAATATGGATTTTTGCCAGATTGCGGAAAAAACTGAAATAGAACGCAAATATGTTATAAAATCCCTTGAAAAAGCTGGTCTGGCACTTGTAGGCCATCCAAGGGCCAATTTTGCCACATTCAGGCTCCCGGACAGTGTTAATGGAGAGGGGATAAAAGAATTTCTGGCCGGCAATAACATAATGATCCGGGTGCTGGATGATTATCCGGAATTCGGAATTAATTACATACGGATAGGAATAAAACAGCATAAAAAAAATATCATCCTTATCAAATCCATAGAGAAATATATAGGTGGATTTCATGATTAAAATGATTCAGGTGCTGGGAACATCATCAGACTCGGGAAAAAGCACATTGGCAATGGCACTTTGCAGATATTTTTCTGATAAGGGGTATAGTGTAGCCCCTTTCAAGGCCGTTAACATGTCTCTCAATTCTATTTCCATTGAGGATTCTTCTGAAATATCCAGGGCACAGTGGCTGCAGGCAATTGCGGCAAGGTCCGCGCCATCAAAATTCATGAATCCCTTCCTGATAAAACCCGAGGGCATGGGGAAATCCCAGATCATAGTAAATGGAAAATCTATAGGAACATTGAAAGTTGAGGAATACTATGACTATCTTAAAGCCAATGCAGAAAGCATTATAAGGGAATCACTGGAGGAACTCTCAGAAAACTACGATATAATTATAGCTGAAGGAGCAGGTTCTGCCGCCGAGATAAATATGGAGGACAGGGATTTTGCCAATATATTTGTATCCAGCATATATGGAACCCCGGCAATACTAATTTCCGATATAGAACGTGGAGGGGTTTTTGCATCCCTTTACGGCACATTGAAACTTTTGAAAAACAGCGAACTTGTAAAGTATCTGGTAATAAACAGGATGAGGGGCAATTCGGACATGCTCAGGATCGGAATAGAACGACTGGAACAGCTGACGGGTAAAAATGTGATAGGGGTAATACCATATTCCGATCTGTCATTGCCGGGAGAGGATTCCATGAATTATTCCAGATCGGCTATTCAGAACAGCAGAATTTGCGTTATCAGATATCCGTACATGGAAAATTACAGCGATCTCGACCCGTTTTATATGCTAAATATAGGATTTACATTTGTTGATGAGTCAAATGTTGATGCACTGGATTCGTGTGATATCATCATACTTCCGGGATCAAAACTGGTATCAGAGGATTTGCATTACATGGAAAATACCGGAATCGCAAAAAAAATAAAAAGTATTTATAAATCCAAAACCATAGTCGGCATCTGCGGGGGGTACCAGATACTGGGCAAAAAAATATCAGATAAGAACAGAATAGAATCGGAGGAGGGCGAAACAACCTGCCTTGGCATACTTGATGTGGAAACAGAATTCATGGATAAAAAGCAAACAGGCAGGGTTGATTATACGCTTAACCCGGCAACTTTTGAAATAAACGCAAAAGGAACGGGATATGAAATTCATTATGGGCGGATTCTAAATAACCATGAAGAGCCTTTTGCCTATGTGGATCGTATGCCGGAGGGGTCCATTCACGGGAATGTTTACGGTACAAATATCCACGGGGTATTTGAAAACAGATATTTTCTCAGGAAAATATTGAAAGTAGATGTGGAAGATTACAGTACAGTGCTGGAAAAAAACATCATATATGCAGAAAAACTTTTTACCGGAAATATTGACATGCAGAAAGTAGAAAAACTGATATTATGATAAATGGCGCTGAACTACTGATTTTGATACTCGTTCTTGCTCTTGCCCTCGATATTTTTGCAGGGGAGCCTCCGGATAAAGTGCACCCCGTAGTTATCATGGGCAAAAGCATATCCCGGTTTGAACCGTATTTTATGAAATTTAAAAACAGGATTTTATCCGGATGCCTGTTTCTGATTTCCGTGATGCTTGTGAATACACTGCCTGTTATAATTTTGCTATATGTTTTATACAGACCTCATGAAATAGTATTTTTAATAATTTTTATCGTAATTTATGCTTTTTTCCTGAAAAGTACGTTCTCCATCAATTCAATGGGCAAACACATTAAAAGGATAATAACTTCACTGGAAAATGGTGACATGGATTCCGCCAGAAAACATACTTCCATGGTTGTAAGAAGGCCTACCGGCAAAATGGACCTCCACAGCATGGCATCTGCATCAATAGAGACAATAGCTGAGGGGTTTGTTGATGGATATCTGACCCCGTTATTTTTCTTTGCCTTTTTCGGCCTGGCCGGTGCCCTCATTGCAAGATCTGTGAATACAATGGATTCAAACGTGGCTTACAGGGATACCCGGCATTATGAAATCGGGAGATGCACTGCTATCGGGGATTCTATAATAAATTTCTTTAGTTCCAGAATGGTTCCGGTTATATTCAGAATTAGTGCCTTCTTACTGGGATACGGGGGCAAAAAAATCAGGATAATCAACACCACCGATAGCCTGAATGCTGGATACAGCATCGGGGCCATGGCATCATTACTCGGCGTAAGCCTGGAAAAAAAGGGTGAATATATTACCAATAGCCAGGGCCGGCAACCGGAAATTGAGGATATCACCAGAGCTATGAATATTTACTATTTATCTTCAGTAATATTTCCCATTTTATTTGTTATCCCTGTAATTGTTATTCTGTTTGCACTGCATATCCTTATTATTTTATGAACAGTTCAGGCTTTTTCTGGATGAATGACCCGGGAAGATTATATAATGCCAGATTGATCTGGAAACCACCGGAATGCCGGTTAAATATCTCCGTTACTTCATATATGAACTTACATGGAATCCTTCAGAGGGGGCGGCATTTATCTCCAAAGGCCTGCATTCCATGTGATCCACTGGTATATTTGTTTTATATTTTCTATTTATTTTTTATGCCATGGTGCATATAATTCAATGCAGAATGCATGAAAAATAATAAAATATGAATAATTATTTATTTTTAGTCACAATGTATAGTGTATGTCGATGGCTTATAATAATGATTACTGGTATGATTACCTGAAAAACAAGGAAATTACGGAAAAGGATGCGAAGGAATTGCTTGATCTTGATATTTATTCTTTAATGTCACTGGGTGATTCGCTGACATCACTGGAGGTGGGAGACAGAGTATCCTATGCTGTTTCATACAACATAAATTATTCAAATTACTGCACTGCATCGTGCCCCATATGTGCTTATTACGTTCCATATAAAATAAAGAAGTACAAGCCAGAGAAAGGATTTGAATTGTCCGTTGAAGATGTTCATAATGAGGCTTTGAAAGCCAGAGACCTGAATGTAACAGAAATACACATCGTAGGTGGATTTAATCCGGATTTGAGCATAGAATACTATGAGGATATATTCAGGGAGGTAAAGAAAGTCCTTCCGGATATAACATTGAAGACATTCACAATACCTGAAATAGACTTCATAGCCAGAACAACTGGGAACTCTATACCTGAAATCCTGGATAGATTCAAAAAAGCAGGAATGGATGCGCATACAGGTGGCGGGGCGGAGATATTCAATGAGAATATCAGAAAACAGATAACCACTCCGGAGAAAATTTCAGGGGAAAAGTGGCTTGAAGATGCTAAATTAATCCATAGCCTGGGAATCAAGGGCAATTCTACAATGACATATGGAACGGTAGAGGGGTATGATGACATAATAAACCATATGATCAGGCTGAGGGACAACCAGCTTGAACAGCCGGGATTTTTATCCTTTATACCATTGAAATTCAGTATTGAGAATACACCGCTGTATAAAATGGGGAAGGTCACAATGCCCGCATCCGGCGATAAGGACATAAAAGTATATGCTCTGGCAAGGGCAATACTGGGAAAGTCCATAAAAAATATCAGCGTTTACTGGGTTGCTCTTGGCAAGGAACTGGCGCAGATTGCATTGATGTCAGGTGGAAGCGATCTTGTGGGTACTGCATTCAGTGAAAAAGTCTTCGGCGCAACCAATAGAAAAACTTCAGGAAGTGTTGAAGAACTAAACCACCTCATAGAAGAAATAGGTAAAGTGCCTGCCCTGAGGGATACGTTTTATAACATAAAAGAGTACTACTGAAATGATAGGCCTCATTAATTTATCACACTCCGACCCTCTGTACATGTCATTTCCTGCCGGTGAAACTGTCAGGAACAGTGCTGCCGCGAACATGAAATACCTGCTGGAAGGGAATATTGAAATAGGAATGGTATCTCTCGTTTCCTTTATACAGAACATGGATAAATTGAAACTGATAAGGAGCATGAATATACATTCCAGGGCAAATACGGTATCCACAATTCTGGTTTCAAAATTTAATTATTTGAAGGATAAAATGAAAATAAATGTTACATCACTGACAAAAACCACAGAATTATATTTGAAACTGGTGCTTGATAGGATGGGCATATCATACGAAATCAGGGAATCGGAATATTCCGATGCGGATACCCTGCTAAAAACATCAGATTACGCGCTCATCATAGGGGATAATGCCATAGAAGCATATTCCGGCAATTTGAATATACTCATGGATATAGGTCTTGAATTTTCCAAACAATACAATATGTATCCTGTTTATGCTGTGTCGGCTGCAGCAAAAAATACGGATGTGGACAGCAGCATGGTAAACTATCTGGATAGCCGCATCAAGGAATCATCAAAATATGTAAATGAAGCTGCAAAGCTGAACTCGATAAAATTCAATGTTAAAGAGGAAGTTATGCATGAATATTACAGAAGCATAGATTACTCTTTCAATGATCCGGTAATGCGAACTATTGATTATATAAAAGATTTAACTGAAAAATAGAAAATATAGAGGATAAAATAATGAAGTGGGAACATATTTATTTTATAAAGCTATATTATAATTATGATTTCTTACAGTTACCTGGACAGCATTGAAAATAAAATAAAAAATGAAGAGACACTTGATGAAAATGAGATTGTATATTTATATGATTCAGCCAGCCTCAGAGACCTCGGAAGGCTTGCCAGATCTATAACTGACAGCATATCAGGGAAAAAAGTTTCATTTGTTTCCAATCTGATACTCAATTATACAAATATATGCAATGTACGGTGCCATTTCTGTGCTTTTTACAGAACACAGAATGACAGTGATTCTTATACTTTATCCGTGGACGGCGTGATTGACGAAATAAAAAAATACTATGAACCATACGGGATTAAACAGCTGCTCATCCAGGGCGGCGTAAATTCTTTCCTTGACCTTTCATATTACACAGAATTATTCCAGAGAATAAAGAAAGAGTTCCCTGGATTGGGAATACACGGCCTTTCTACCTCTGAACTGCACTTTATTTCACTGAAGGCTCATATTCCCATAAGGGATCTTCTTATAAAATTAAGGGAAAGCGGTCTTGAGACCATCCCGGGTGCCGGAGGGGAAATACTTGATGGCAGTGTAAGAAAAAGAATGGGCCGCCCGGAGGCAAGCGGCAGGCAGTGGCTGGAAATAATGGAAGAGGCGCATAAGCTGGGGATACATACATCGGCAACAATGATGTTCGGCCATCTTGAGACATCATTGGACAAAGCGCATCATCTTCTTTCCATATTGGAATTGCAGAAAAAATACCACGGCTTTCTATCTTTTACACCCTGGAACTTTGAGCCAGGAAACACGGAACTTGCAAAAGAAGGCTATAAATACAGGTCGGGAGGAGTTTCTGTAATAAAAAACATTGCCATTGCAAGAATAGTTTTCAATAAAGATCTGCCAATAATACAGAGCTCCTGGCTTACAAACGGCATGCAGATGGCACAGATGGCCATACTCTTCGGGGCAAATGACTGGGGAGGAACCATATACGATGAAAAGGTTATACCTGCAACCGGAAAACAGGTTGGTAATCTCAGAAAGGACTATATAATTAATTCCATAAAACAATTGAATATGATTCCTGTTGAAAGGGATAATATGTACCGTGCCATTAAAACATATTAAAAAAATTAATTTTTATAAAATTATTATTTAAAAAGTTCTATATATTCATATGGTTTTAATTTGCCGAAGCAGTAATGTACTTCCTGGAACTGGGATTTGAAGTCCCTTACCTTCTCAGCCATTGCCTCCGGGTCTTTTTTCTTTATGATTATATCGCTGATTAATTCCGCAAGATATTTTATATCGGATTCTTTGAAGCCGATCCTGGTTACTTCCTGCGTTCCTATTCTTATACCGCTGGGATTCATTGATTTCTTGTTGTCGTCGTACGGCAACAGGTTCTTATTCAGTACTATATTGCAGCTTTCCAGCTTTTCGGCAACTTCCTTTCCACCGCCGTTCGCCGAAACATCAATTGCCAGCGTGTGGGATTTTGTGAATCCGTTTTTTTCTCCCAGAACCTTGAATCCGTATCTGTTCAATTCAGATCCCAGTGTCTGTGCATTTTTAATTATCTGTTTTGCGTAGGATTCACCGAATTCAAGATGCTCTGCAAGTGTAACACCCAGAGCTGCCATAGCGTTTAAATGATGATTGCTCAGAGTGCCTGGAAAGACTCCACGCTGAACCTTTTTCCATTTTTCTTCGTCTGTTTCGCCTATGACTATTCCATGCTGTGGCCCGGGCAGTGTTTTATGTGTACTTCCTGTAATAATCTGCGCACCCTCTCTCAGTGGATCCTGGAACTGCCTTCCACCTATTAATCCAAGGACATGCGCTGCATCATAAACAACAGTGGAACCGATTTCTTCCAGAGTGTCCCGTAGTTCTTTCAGAGGGGTAGGGAAAAGGAAAACAGATTGCCCGAACCATGCAAGTTTGGGTTTGACCTCTTTCAGAACCTTTATTGCACCGTCAACATCTATATTCATCTCATCTACGTCAAATGGATAGTTGACCGTCTTCAATCCCCTGAAGCCTACAGCACCGAATGGAGCAGAACTGATATGGCCCCCACCGGATAAGGCTGGAGTGGTTATTGTATCGCCTGGCTTTGTAAACGCATATAATACTGCCATGTTGGAATTTGTTCCTGACAGTGGTCTTGGATCGACATATTTTGCATTGAAAAGGGCTCTTCCGAGGTCTGTCACCTTATCTTCTATGAGATCAACGAACTGGTTCCCCTGATAGTACCTTTTATGGGGCAAGCCCTCGGCATATCTGAAGCCCAGATCGGTGAGAAGCATTTCCATTGCCATGGGGCTCATTATATTTTCGGACGCTATGAGGGGTATGCTTTCCTCAAAAAATTTGTTATGCTTCATTGCAAGTTCCCGTATAAAAAGCGCATCCTCCAGAAATTCATCACCTTTACTTATCATTGAATAGACAATATAAAAAAGTATATTTATCTTTAGTTTATAAAAATAAAAATTATTTTCTTTTCTTTATGGTATAAAGAGCTACTCCTATTATTGCAATAATGGCAATTATGCCCCCTATAATATAGTATTCTGTGTAATTGTTAACTGCCTTGAATGGAACATCAGATACCTCTATTGTATGATTGGAGAAATGAGGTATGTACATCAGTACATACATTCCGGAGGAGCTATTTACATAGGAGTAATATGCATTGCTGCTGCTTGTTTCATTCATCAGTGTTGACACCGTAACGTATGAAGCTATTTTTCCATCAAATTTTACGTATGCATGCCCGGTATTTGTTGTTACGTTGTTCCCTATGAATATAGCTACTATGGTATGATGATTAACAGATGAGTTCACATCAAAGGATTCCGTTGATGATGTTTTTCCTGTAAATACCATATGAAGGGAAGAATTATAATATAAAGTACTGTTAGTCAGAGTGCCGTTAACCATATTCAGGTCTATTTCTGATGATATGATTCCATTCATTATCCCGTGCATAAATGTGCTGTTATCAGTAATTTTCTGCATGCCCGGTGGAACAACCATATTCACAAACACAGGTTTTCCTTTTGCAGAGCTTATTGATATTTCATGCCCTGTTATTTTGAAGGATCCGTTGTGCACAAAAAGCATTGCTATGGTGCCGTTGTTGTCAATAATTATCATCTGCCTGCCTGCATTCACAGTATTATTGAAATTCACCATGGTATTTAAGGCAAGATTTGAATTTGTGAATATACTAGTGTTTGCCTGTGCATTTAGGCTTGCATTGGCAGTGGTACTGACCTGGGGATTGCTGGATGTATTGTATATTGTTGCCCCGGTTGGTACATATATGTTTATTGTTCCGTTGTATACCATCATGTTTGTCTCAATGGTGGGATTGTTATGCATTACAAGGAAAGATGATGCATTGGCGTACATAAAGAGATTCCCGATTACATTCACATTATTTGTAAACCATTGAGTGAATGGTGATGTGCCAAAAGCTGTTGTGCCATTTGCATACATTTTGCTTATAAGCTGTGTTGATGTCATGTTATATGTTATGTTGGAAAAAACTCCTGTCGTAGAATTGAAATTAGCAGTTAAGAATCTGCCGGAAATGTTACCAGTGGTAGCGTTATACATTAACCTTGCACCGTAATTATGCATATGTTGGAAATGCGTATTTATGCTGCTATTGAAACTTCCACTGGTACTCATAGAAGCGGTATTCTGCTGAACGTTGCTGCCTGAAGCAAGTGGGACAGCCGCCGATACCGACATGGCCATTAACATGACAACTATTATTGTTAAAGCTATTTTATATCTCATAAACATTAACCTAAATTTGAATATTTAGACTTTGCTAATCAAAAATTAAAGAAATTTTATAATTGATTTCCATATAAAGTGGCATGATTTTAATTATAGCATCAAGAAAGGACGGTGCCAGCATGGAAATGGCGGACCGAATGATTGAACTTTATAATTTCAAACGGGAAAGTAAAGACCTATTCACGTTTAAAAACTACGAACTTCGCTTCATTGATAGCCTCCATATTTACAGCGATATGAAAAATCTGGATGATTCCGTTGAAAAGGTTGTATTCCTGTCCAAGCATTCATCCAGTGCCGGTGTTAAATCCCTGACTGTACATCCGGTAGGTAACCTTAGAAAGGCTGAACTGGGCGGTTTTGACAATGTAATAGTTCCTTCTGATCCTGAGGGCATGGGAGCATCCCTGAGATATATAAAAAATAATTATCATGAAAACTACTTCGAG
>JAKAAK010000089.1 GCA_021797025.1 Thermoplasmata archaeon | reverse complement strand
TTCCGAGAATAGCCATCTTATTAATGTTTTAGAAAAAATGGATATAGCTTTTAACAATAAGTGTAAAACTGTTCGTTTAACTTTTCTGATAGTAACAAATAATAATAATAATGCTGGCTTTATTAACCATAATGACTTTAACAAACCTGTTTTTGCATTATTTCTATGGCAGATATTTTATGTTTTCGAGTCAATTTTGGCAAACTACATAAAATCGAATATTGACCCTTCTACAACAGAAAAATATATAAAATATCCTAAACGCTATAATAATGATAAGAAAAATAAGGTAAACCTTCATCCTATATATTACATAAGTTTAGGAACTAAATTAGAATTGTATAAAAAAGAATTTAAGAATCCTGTTGATCCGCTATGTATTATGCAGTTACCAACTGCCAATCTGACAAGATTTAGAAACCATATTGCACATCCCGGCGATAAACCTAAAATAATAAAGCAAAAAAGAGATATTAAAGATTTATTTGAATTACTAAAATCATTGGACAATTGGATTATATCACCTGCCGTATTTCCATTGTTCGAAGATAAGATTATAAATCATTAAGACTTAATTTTATATTAATAGTTCTTAAAAGAGTATTTCATGTCTTGATATGTTCATTTTAGAATTTCCCCTTATAGAGGCAAATATATGTTTATGAACTACTCCAGTTCCTACGTAAATTCAACAGATTTAAATACAACTTATAAATAATAATCTTAAGATGCATTATACTACCTACTCTGAATTTTTTAAAAAGGCAACATCTTTTGACCCGTATCCATACCAGATAAATATTGCGGAGAATAAAGATTTTCCTCAGGTACTTGAAGTTCCCACTGGTACTGGAAAAACTTCATCTATAGTTATTGCATGGATATGGAAATTGTTGCAGAATAATAGGAATGATGTTCCACAACGCCTTGTCTATTGCCTGCCTATGCGTTCTATTGTCGAACAGGTCAGGGATAATATAAACTTATGGCTAAAGAACATTGAATGCGATAAAATAAAAGTAGTAACCATAATGGGCGGTGAAACTACTCACAACTGGGATATTTATCCTGAGGATAATTGTATAATAGTAGGAACCCAGGATATGCTTATTTCACGTGCACTGAACAGAGGATATGGAATGAGCAAATACCGGTGGCCTATCCAATTCTCACTTCTAAATAATGATGCCCTGTGGGTTATGGATGAAACACAATTAATGGGGAATGGGTTAAACACCACTATGCAACTGCAATCTTTTAGGGAAAAGTATGGAACTTTTGGTACTAATGGAAGTATATGGATGAGTGCAACTGTCGGGAATGCCTTGCAAACAGTTGATTTCAGTGTAGATGCAAATAAAATAGCTAAATTGTCCAGTCTAGACTATGAAAATGACAATATTAAAAAAATTATAAATGCAAAAAAATCCATTAAAATTAATAATTTTAAATCTCTAGACAATCTTGTAAAAGATATAACAAACAATAAAGAGCATAAAATTATAGTTATAGTAAATAATGTGAAAAGTGCCATTAGTTTATATGACAAATTAAAGGATAATTATGATCCTGATAGTATTGTACTCTTACATTCCCATTTTAGAAGGCCTGATAAAGATAAAAAAATAAAAAGGGCTATGGAATTGAATAACCAGAACAAAAGCAGCATTATAATATCCACACAGGTTATTGAAGCTGGCATGGATATTTCCTGTGAATTAATGTATACAGAAGTCGCACCCTTATCATCTCTTATTCAAAGGTTTGGAAGATGCAATAGATCCGGGGAATATGGCGATGGCAAGATAATTATATTCGAACATGGAAAAATCTTTAATGATAAAAAGGAAATAAAAAGTCCGTACGACGATGAAGATATTAAAAATTCTATTAAAATTTTAAATGAATTTGATAATCAGCAACTAACACCGGAAATTATTGATACACTAAATAAAAAAAATATTGTACCGCACAATCCGGCCACTTTTTTGAGGGATAGCGATATAATAGAGCTATTCGACACCTCTCCTGACATATCGGGGCAGGACATGGATATCTCCATATTTGTCCGGGATTCAACTTCATCAAATGTTTTTGTATTCTGGAGAGAATTGAAAAATAAAGATCTTAAGGTCCAGCCACTGGCAGATGCCGATGAACTATGCCAGGCTAGCATTACCGATATTAAAAATTCTAAATTCACCTTGTTCAGGTACAACTTCCTTGAAGGCAACTGGGAACCAATAAAAAATAAAAATACCATTATCCCTGGCACAATTCTTCTAATCGATAGCAACAGTGGTGGATATACTATCGAGAAAGGTTATGACAATGATTTTAAAGGGCATGTAGAAGAAATAAAAGGTGAGAAACACAGTAAAAGTTCAGATTCCTATTCTGCAGACGAGAATTCTATTCAAAATTATATGACACTTAATTTGCATACACAGCAGGTAGTTGAAAAATGCAATTATATATTGGCACAAATAAACTCAAGAAAACTAGTATTTGATAAAAACATAATTGACAATATAATCGGTGGTGCCCAGTGGCATGATGCAGGAAAATCCCACGATGCTTTCCAGGCAAAAATTATTAAAAATGAAAATGAGAATGAAATATACGCTAAAGCTCCTGATAATAAATGGAGAAGAGAAATGCCGGCGAGATATGATCCCGATTTAAAATTAAGGAAATATTTCAGGCATGAACTTGTTTCTGGATTATTGGCATTGCAGAACGGAGAAAGCAACGAAGTTGCGTATCTTGCAGCTGCACACCATGGAAAAGTGAGGCTGTCAATATCATCAATAGCTGGAGAATATATTCCGGGAAATAATAGGATATTCGCAAAAGGGGTGTGGGATAAGGATATAATAAAACCCTTCAATTTAAATGGAATTGATATAAATCAAACAGAGCTTGACATGTCCTTAATGCAAATAGGCAGTGTTGATAAAGAGAGCTGGATTCATATGGTTATATCTCTATATAAAAAATATGGTATATTCAGGTTGGCATATATGGAAACAATTGTAAGAGCTGCAGATCAGCGGGCAAGTGGTAATTTATGAAAACATACACATTCAAAGGTTGCACTACCAATTCTTTGGGATCATATCTAAAGGCCCTTGGATTGTTTGATATACTTTCAAAAAAATATAGCGATACAAGGGGTTACTGGGAAAACGACGAATTCAATATTATTCTTCCATTGGAATCAGAGGAGGATATAATGAATTTTTTCATTGAAGAATATGAGCCATTACCTGTAGTATCTCCGTGGAACAATGGGGGAGGGTTTGTTAACCCCAAGCCAGAATTAAATAATTTACTTAAATTAGACGAACCGCGGTTAGAGACCTATAAAAATGTAATCAGGCAAACACAGGAGATAATGCATAGGCTTGGCATTAAAAAGATCGATCCTAAGAAGAATAAATTGGATATAGTAAGGGAATGCAGAAATTACCTGCCTGCCGAGACTGTTAAATGGATAGATACTGCACTGATAACATGGAATGACGATTTGTTTATCACAAAAATCCTGACAAATGGGGGGAATGAGGGGAACTTCGATTATTCCAATGCATATATGGACAATATTAATAATATCTTCACTAATCTGCACAAACGCAAAGAATATATTACAGGGTTACTGAAAAATTCAATTTTCAACACATACACAGATGAATTAATTAAAATGAAGGTGGGTAAATTTATTCCAGGCAGGGCAGGCGGGTATAATGAAGGTTTTGGCTTTGAAAATAAGGATTTCAGGGCTAACCCGTGGGATTTTGTATTTTTGATCCATGGACTTTTATTCTTTGCTACAGGATTGGGAAAGAAGTCACAGTTTAATTCAGCCTTTGTCAGATCTCCTTTTACAGTTGAAGCGAGCATACACGTAGACATGGGAAACGAAAGAGTATACGAAATATGGGCACCTCTGTGGAAAAACCCCGCGTATCTGGACGAAATTAAAAAAATGTTTGAAAATGGAAGGGTGGAAATTGGGAACTCTCCTGTGTCAAAAGGCATTGAATTTATCCAGGCAATTAAAAGTTACGGGGTAGATCGTGGGATTAATAAATTCGCTCGATTTGTATTGTTGAATACACGTGGCCAGGCAGGATACGTTGCAGCATCTAACGGAAGTTATGATACCAATTATCTTGAAGGCATAGAAACAATTAAAGAGATAAATCCCTTGCTTAGCCGTATTGATAGGTATATATATGGTGCAGATAATCCCCCAAAGAGCCTTCTGGAACTAAGGTCAAACATAGATAGCGCATTATTTGATATGCTTATACATGGGATTTCTATAGGGATTGAAAAATTATTTATTAGTATAGGTAAAATGGAAAGATATCTATCAAGAATCAGCCATAATAACGAATCGATTCCACTAATAAGGGGGCTTAGCTTAAAATGGCTAGATATGGGCAGAAACCCATCTAAGGAGTTTGTTATTGCAGGTGCAATATCATCTATCGACCAGATACGGAAGTATCTGGAACCGGTATCTATTGACAAAAACAAAAAATGGAGCTGGAACGATTCGGTGAATGATTACTCCTGGAATGGGTCCACCATATATGCAAAAATTTCCAGTGTGCTTTACAGAATGTTCCTTAAAAATGAAGATGATTTTCCACTGAGATCAAAAATTAAAATAAAACCGGAATACGCAACACTGTTAATTGATGGAAAGATTGATGCGGACACATTAGAGAATCTCATTTACGGGTTGATGTGGATCAATTGGGAGGGATATGCATATGATAAAAAAATAATAGACCAGGCTATTGATGGAAGAATATACAGTGAATATGCAACAATAAAATTATTATATATTGATAATAAAATAAAAGTAAATGACGAAAATATAGAATTGAAAGGGGATTCCCGGATTATAGGCATATTGAAGGGTAATAATGTAGAAAATGCCTATATGACTGCTTTTAATAAAATACGGAGCAGGAATATTAATATAATATACCAGGATTTATTCAGTGGGCTCAATGGAATAAAACTCGCAGCGGCTTTACTGATACCGGTGTGTTATATGAAACTGGAAAACTTAGTACTTAAAAATATAAAGGAGAGTGTTTAATTTGGCTACAGAAACAGATTTTAATGGGTTACAGGATAAGTTATTGATGGAAATTGAGCTAAAACCAATACAGGGTGACAGATTTCAACCTACTGGTTTTCCAAATCTCGGGGCAGCAGTGTATGAAACACCAAAGGGAGATAGGAACATATTAGTGGAATCGCCACAATCCATGGCAAATAGATTAGAGAAAATCTGTTTAAAAGATGAGGGTCCGTATCTTAATGAGGATCTTAATGGTCTATCTTATGTTCTGGCCCATATCAAGGTTAAGAAAAGCAAAGATACAGAGGCAATGGAAATTGATACAAGTTCACTGGTAGAGGCGCACAGGCTAAATTCCCCTTTTATTATTAAAAATCCACAATTTAAGGATGAATTTGGCAAACGTTCCGGGTATGATGGGAAAGGAAAACACCTTGACTGGCACAAAACCTCGGAGGCTGTCTTTTATTATGACGTTAATTCCCTTATACACGGCACATTCCTTTCAAATTTCCAGGATGGGAGGGTTAAGTTTCCGAGAATTTTAAGCGCGTTTATTGAGGCTATGAATGTAAAGGAAGCAGAATCAGGCGGAACTAAATTCAATTCATTTGATCCCAGTGGCACTATTAAACTGGAAGGAGATACCAAAAACGTTTATGGCAATGTGCCCTATCAAAGAACAGAGTATGTGGCAGATTCAATAAAAGCTTATTTTAATATAGATGTAAATTTGCTTAAAAGTTATCGCCTTGATGAGTCCGCGGAACTATTATTATTAAACCTGGCCATGTATAAAATTACACGTTTCTGTGAGAGTGGATTAAGACTAAGGACTGCCTGTGATTTAACAGTTAATGGCACATTAACCGCAACAAATTCTGACTATCAAATTAATGGCAGTTCATACTATTTAGGTCGCGTAAGGAAGTTAATAGAAGAATGTAAAAATAAGAACTTATTCGCTGGTTCCCCTTATGAAATTACGACCGAGGCCACTTACACACCGAAAAAGGATAAAAAGGACAAAAACGGCAATAAAGAAAGTCAAGAAATATCTGATAATGACGATGACAATGATAACGATTAAAATCAAATTTGAATCAAACAGGTATAGCGCAACTCCCTGGGAAAACAATGTAAATGAAAATATACCGGAGTGGCCTCCCTCTATTTACCGGTTATACCGGGCAATGATAGATTCATGGATCCGCAGAACTGATTACAGTGAGGAACAGGTTGCCAGGGTTTTTTCAATATTGACTGAAACCACGCCATGCTATAAAATCCCAGAATACACATCATCATACACAGTTAGCTTTATGAATACGAAAACCAGTACAAATATAGCCTTATCAGAATCGTCACTTATTTACAATCCTTTCATATACGTTAATGGCCCGCTTTACATTGTTTACAATATAGATATTGATGAGGAAAGCCGTGCAATATTAAATAAAATTTTAAATGGAATAAATTTCCTCGGGAGAAGCGAGTCATGGGTATCAATGTCTTTAACTGACGAAGAGGTAAAATGTAATTTTATGCCATCTGAAAATGGGAGTTTTTACGTTCCAGTATCCACAAAAGTAGATATAAACTGGTTGAAAGATATGGAACAATTGACCAGTAGTACAGTAAAAAGCAATTTGCCCAGAACAATGGCTATTGTACGGTATGATTTCACTGGCCCAATAGATAGCGGAAAACGAATAAGAAATCATGAGGAAAGTCATTTAAAAAGCGTGATATACGAACTTAATTCAGTTTATTTGCCCTCCATTTATGATACGTTGATAATATCTGATAAAATTCATAAGTTGTTAATATCAAAGGGTATAAAATTGTATGGGCATAATTTCGAAAAATTCTCGGGAAGAAAGAATGATGGCACAGTTTTAAAGGGGCACAGGCATATATATATTTTGCCACTTGACTTAGATAAGGATGGAAAAATAGATCATGTATTGCTCAAGGGAAATGAAAACCTCAATGCCGATGAAATTAGAGTAATCGAGAGTATACATGCGCTTTATATGGAAAAAAGGAAAATCCAGTTGACCCCGGTTGGGTATTACAGCGATAATAATTATTTAAGAAATTTTCCACAAACACGATACTGGATTTCAGCTACTCCTGTTGTTTTTTCACGCCATTATAAAAAAAATAAGGGAACTTTCTACCAGTGGATGTACAATGAACTGGTTAAGGAGCTTAAATTCCATGGTATGTTATCTGGCAATATCGAATTAGAAAAAGTTGAAGTTATAGAATATGTTAAAAGGAATAGCAGGAAGTATTACTGGTTAAATTACAGGAGGTCAAGGAAAGATGAGCCAGAAAACGGTGCGTATGGCTTTAAACTAATATTCAAAAATGAAATCTCAGGGCCATTTGCCATTGGTTCCAACGCGCATTACGGACTCGGCCTGTTCATGCCTGCCGGTGATGATAGTGAGTGAGGATCTCATCCCACTGAGAATGCTAAATGAATATTTATATTGCAGGAGATTGTTCTGGTACGAATACGTTGACAATATCTTTATAGATTCAGAAGATACAATACATGGAAGGTTTTTACACAGAAATGTGGATAAAAAAGACGAAATAAATGAGTCATCAAAAAACCTGCATGCTACCTCGGTTACAATGTCCAGCGAAAAATATGGCATAACAGGAAAATTTGACCTTATAACTTCCGAGGATGGGTTGTATATCCCGAATGAATATAAAAGTGGAAATGAACAGAAAAACGGATTGCCCTGGGAAAATGATACTTACCAGACCGTTGCCCAGGCAATGCTTTTACTTGACAATGGTTATAAATGTACATATGGTTATGTGTATTATTTTAAAACTAAGAAGAGAATAAAAATCACTATTTCCGGTGAAGCTATAGCCAGGACAGTTTCAATAATAAACGAAATGAAACAGTTAGTTGAAGCTGGCAAAATACCTGACCCCCTGGAGGATAGCCCAAAATGCATTGGATGTTCCCTTTCAGGCATTTGCTTGCCTGATGAAACATACCTATATTCTGGAAAGAACTTAGAAGAAATACGTAGACTATACCCTGCTAGGGATGATAAATATCCTGTATATGTAAAGGAACAGGGTTCATACATTTCAAAGAAAAATAACAGATTAATTATTACCACAAGGGACGGGACAAAAACAGAGGTAAACCTTATAGAAATATCAAATTTATCTTTATTCGGGAATATACAGATAAGCACACAACTGGTACATGAACTGCTGCAGAGGGAAATACCTGTTCTGTACTATAGCTTATCTGGCTGGTACTATGGCATTACCCAGGGGAATTATAATAAAAACTCAGCATTGAGGTTAAACCAGTATAGAACTGCGGCTGATGATGTTAAGAGCCTCCTTATAGCAAGGAATATTGTTTCCTATAAAATAAAGAATTCAAGAACAATTATACGGAGAAATTTAGAAAATAAAAAGTCAATTTCGCTGGATATCTTAAAGGAGTCATTACAGGATGCACTTCAGGCTAAAACTGAAATTGAATTGCTCGGCATTGAAGGCAACGCGGCACGTGTATATTTTTCTGAATTTTATAAATTATTGAAAGGCAATATTGGTTTTGATATAGAGAGCAGGAACAGGCGGCCACCAAGGGACCCTGTAAATTCATTATTATCATACCTCTATTCTATACTGTTGAAAGACATAGTTGTATCTATTATATCGGTTGGCATGGATCCATACATCGGGTTTTACCACAAAATGAAATATGGCAAACCATCACTGGCGCTTGACTTAATGGAGGAATACAGGCCTATAGTAGTGGATTCCCTGGTATTATCGCTGGTTAATAAAAACATAGTTGATACTGGTGATTTTGAGGTGACAAAATACGGAGTGTTTATTAAAAATAATGCTAAAAATAAAATTCTAAATGCCTATGAAAATAGAATGGATACGTTGATACAGCACCCGGTATTCGGTTACACAATCAGTTACAGGCGTACAATGGAAGTACAGGCACGTTTGCTTGCAAGGCATATAAATGGCGAGATTCAGCAATATACTCCTATGTATACGAGGTAAATAAATGAGGAATTATTATATAATAGCCTATGATATTACTGATAATAAGAGGTTAAACAAAGTGCATAATTACCTACTTGGCTACGGTACACATCTTCAATATTCCATATTTATCTGTGAATTATCTGCAACAGAAAGGGAAATCTTGATTACTGATATTTATGCATTGATTAAGCCATCCGAAGATAGCATAATAATATATAATGCAGGAAAGAATGTAAATAAAAACCTCTTAACACTTGGAATAAAAAAGAAACCACATGACAGAAAAGCAGTAATAGTTTAAAGGTTAGGATGGAATAATTATTATTGATAGCTAATAAATGGCCCCATGTTAATCTATAATATCAAAAGTCTATCGAACAACTATGTGTGCACTGAAACACGGGAGTTACTCGAAAAATCTAAAATGCTTAGTTTTACTGGAAATAGAGTAAATGTATTTTTTATTTATCTTTGTATATACCAACATTTCAGGATGGATCAGGCATATGCTCGATATGAAAAAATATATACTATTTATAAAGCAGTAAAACTAATAACTATTTAGATATATTAATTATATATGTTTAAATAGCCATTTCCATAATAGAAATATTATGGCTCTATTGAAGCTTTCCTGAATAGGTTTTCCTATCTCATCCAATCTTTATTTCCATAATAGAAATATTATGGCTCTATTGAAGCCATATCCTATTTCTTCATTGTTTCCTATGTATTTTCATTTCCATAATAGAAATATTATGGCTCTATTGAAGCCAATATATCGGGCAAAGTATGGGAAGCAGTGCAGGGATTTCCATAATAGAAATATTATGGCTCTATTGAAGCATAATAATCGGTGTAATGCTGGTAGCCCTTGTTATATTTCCATAATAGAAATATTATGGCTCTATTGAAGCAAAATGGCAAAAATAGAAGATAGATTAAAGGAATTGATTTCCATAATAGAAATATTATGGCTCTATTGAAGCCTTTTATTTTGAATGTAACAGGTCTTATTCTTGGTGAATTTCCATAATAGAAATATTATGGCTCTATTGAAGCTATAATATAAGCTCCGACTACGTAGCCGACTAACAATTTCCATAATAGAAATATTATGGCTCTATTGAAGCAATTGTATAGAAATGATTAAAATTTTCTATCAAATCATTTCCATAATAGAAATATTATGGCTCTATTGAAGCTAAAACCTTCTTCCAATGAAACATTTATTATAAATTTCCATAATAGAAATATTATGGCTCTATTGAAGCCCCTCTCATTCTATCTAAATTTAAACCCTCCTTTTTATTTCCATAATAGAAATATTATGGCTCTATTGAAGCATTCTCCTCCAGCATATCAGGAGGTTCTCCATTCTTCAATTTCCATAATAGAAATATTATGGCTCTATTGAAGCAAAATAAATTTTAGCACCCTCTTGGTTTTTTCTGAAGTCAATTTCCATAATAGAAATATTATGGCTCTATTGAAGCGATATCTGTTGGGTTGATTGAATAAGGGTTTTTGTAAATTTCCATAATAGAAATATTATGGCTCTATTGAAGCATCTCATTAAGTAGCAGGGAACGCCCATTTTCATTGAATTTCAATAATAGAAATATTATGGCTCTATTGAAGCAGGATTTATTGAAGCACCTATCCTTGGCATTGTGAAATTTCCATAATAGAAATATTATGGCTCTATTGAAGCAGTTGGAAGTGGAATCTTTTCAATCTCCACCCATTTGTATTTCCATAATAGAAATATTATGGCTCTATTGAAGCACACTGCTTGAGTAGATTGTCCGCTGAACGAATGCTGATTTCCATAATAGAAATATTATGGCTCTATTGAAGCAAGCATTTAGATCATCTCCCTTATTTTCACGTTTCACCAATTTCCATAATAGAAATATTATGGCTCTATTGAAGCTAGAAGGAAGGGTTTTGCTGTAAGGGTTATTGATTTATTTCCATAATAGAAATATTATGGCTCTATTGAAGCATTTACTATATAAACTTATACTTTATTTCTACACGTAATTTCCATAATAGAAATATTATGGCTCTATTGAAGCTGTATTATTTCCCTG
>JAKAAK010000088.1 GCA_021797025.1 Thermoplasmata archaeon | reverse complement strand
ATTATAATCCAAAACAATGTTTATTAAACATGCGATAATAAGTATATTATGAGCCAAGAAGTCCAAATGGATATTAAAGATGTAAGATTCACTGTGGAAAAACATCTTAGGGATTTGGGTATAGAAGGACAGATCAGAATAGCATCCGCAAAATTTAATCAGGGTTATTGGGATGTTGTTGTTGTCTATTCAAGAGACATAGAAGTTGTGGACAAAAAACAAAAGACAGGCATAATTGCCGTACTGGTGATAAATGATACAACCAGAAAAGTTGAGTCATTCAAGGAGAACCCAACATAAGGAGCTTTTCATATGGGATTGATCATCGATCAGATTGAGATAAGTGGTACAATTAAAAGTGTTAAGATCCCCGCACTGATAGATTCTGGAGCTGAAGGAAACTATATTAATGCTGTGTTACCCAATGGAATTAGACCAGAACAACTTGGAATTGTATCTTATGGAGAAATTCCCATTTCAATTCCAGGATCATCGTCCAGGGAACTACACGATGCTTTGACATTTGCAAATCTAACAGTGAACGGGATTATGTTTTCTGAACCAGAATTTATAATTCTTGAAAATATTGATTTTCCAGCCATAATTGGGGTGGAAATTCTTCAAATAATTGGCTTGAAACTGGACTTCAGGTCTGATACTATGAGGTTCTGAAGTCCTAATTGTTCTTAAAAAACAAAAATATATAGATTACTGGTTAATTCCATCTACGAAATAATCACATCGATTATTTTTTATGCGGGAAGCATTTTAGAGATGATAAGTAAAAATGATAGGTGTAAGGTAATGAGCAAAGTGTCATTAGTGTATCACCATGGGAAGGCAGCCGGATTGTTAATAGTTGCTTTATTTACATTTTCTGGATTCATAATGTCATTTATATTACCGGGCATAATTTACCCTGGTGAATCTCATGCACAGTACCTTTCAGATGTCGAATTATTTCTACCACTGATAGAATTATCTTTTTTCCTTGGCAGCTTAACCATATCTTTTAGGATCAAGAAAAAGGAAGTTCCCAGAAGAATAGTTGGCAACAGATATACATCGCCAAATGTAAGGATAGAGATCAGGATTCCAGAGGATACATATCAGAATATCCAGAATATCGACCCAATCAAGAATCTAGAGGAAAAACTGGATTATTACAGGAATTCTGCTGAAGGGGATTCAAAAATTTATCCTGAACTGGACAAACGGCTTTTAACTCTGTCAATTATGTACAGAAATATTGATATTAAAAAATCCAGATTGTACAGAGAGGAGGCAATGAAAATATTAAACAGAAAGGATTATCCTGAAAACCCAGAAGGAGAGAAAGTGAGAAACTTTGCAAAATAATTGTAGCATAGGTAGAAAAAATGGAAAATAAAAGAGATTTCAAGTATTTTGTTATTTCTGTAGCATTCGCAGCGTTTCTAATAATAGCAGGTGGCTTTGGAATTTTCTGCTTTATCTTATTTATGCGTAGTAATTTCTTGGCTTTTCAGATCACATCTTTTGCAATGGCCGCCCCGAGCATGTATATATTTTATCGTAGAAAACATAAAACAGAGAATTTAAAGAAAATTTATAAGTAGCTTTCTTCAATAATATGAAAATGGAGTGAGGCATGAATTATGAATAAAAATATATATAAATCTATAATTTCCTATTTAATAGGTATAACATTTTTATATGTTTCCATCCTTCTATCACATTATGTTAAGTATAATGGTCATTTTCTATCAGCATTTCCTTTAATTCTTCCAATTGTATTTGCATTAGTATTATTCGGAGTTTCTGTTCTGTTCATTTTTGATAGGAGCTACCCATGGTTTTTCAGAACAGGAATAATGAGTCTCGCCGCTGGTTCTACGGTATTTATTTTTGGGATAATATCGTTTATGTTCAACGTCAGTGCAGTGATCTGGGCGGGTTCTGTGGGTATTGGTGTTCTATTTATTTTGGCAGCGATTGTTAGACTGATTATCCAGGGAGGTTTAAGTGAATATAAAAAAGGTACAAATTAGGTTAATGTTTTTCAGTAATAATATTATAAAAGCTATTACGAAAAACAGTACTTCTCATGAGGAGGCGTGTATAACTGGAGATACAGTTACAGGAGTAAATTTGTATTTCGGTGTTCCTGTCTCGTCATCCAGTTCTGCGTCCACAACATAGTTTATGTCAGCATTATGCATATACGAAAAGACAACTCCAGGGATCACATCTTCGGTAATCCTTGCTGCTATTTCAAGCTGCCCCACCCTGGACTTCAGCAGAACCATGCTCCCGTCACTCACACCATATTTCTTTGCATCAACTGGATTGATCCACAGTGTAGGAATATACTTCTGCATTCCTGGAATCCTGTTTATGACCTCATCGGTGTTATACCTTGTAACGGTTCTTCCAGTTGAGAGTATCAGATCACTGCTTTCTTCCTTTGCCACAACAGGAATAAATTTCGCCTTTCCGTCGGGCAATGAGAATTTTTCGCTGTACAGATGGAGCTCACCATTCGGGTATCTTGAATTTTTGGAATAGTCCTTTACATCACTTATATTCACCCTCGAGTATATCTTGGAAACCTTTTTCATCTCTTCAAAATTTGCTTCCGGTGAGGTTTCAAAAGTAAAACCTGCCTTTTTGGCAATTCTTGCAAGAATTTCACCGTCAGGCAATGCCTCTCCTGGTGGGTCAACTGCCTTGAATCTCCACTTTACAAGCCTGTCAAGACTGGTAACAGAACCGTCCTTCTCTGCCCAAGCGGCAGCCGGCAGTACTATATGGGCATAATCTGTGTTCTCTGTCATGAATATATCCTCAACAACAACCAGTTCCAGGGATTTAAGAAAATTCTCTATTCTCTTCTTATCTGGCAGGCTTCTTACTGGATTGTACCCCATGAGGAACAGCGCCTTTATCTTTCCCTCATTTCCGTAGAATGCTTCTGGTATGTTTGTCCCCTTGCAGATTGGCGGTTTGAATCCCCATACCTTGGATAATTCAGTGCTGTTTGCATCGTTCAATGGGCCATTTGGGAATATATCCGGTTTTATCAAATCCCCGGAACTTTGAACGTTTGTCTGTCCTCTATAAACTACAATGCCTGTTCCCTCCTTTCCTATGTTACCGGTTAACAGCACGAGGTCTATGTAGGATTTAATGCCCTTTGTCCCGGTTGACTGTGTTAGCCCCAGTCCCCATGAAAAAATGGTTTTTCCTCCAGAAACGAGATCGGCAAATTGCTTTATGGTTTCTTTTGGAATACCTGTTTTCTCCTCTGCAAGTTCAAGAGTATACGATGCAACCGTTGATTTATATGATTCAAAATCATCTGTTCTTGCGGTTATAAAGTCATTGTTAACACGGTTGTTCTGTATGAGATAGTTTCCAACCGCATTGAAAAGAAATATATCCGTGCGAGGCTTTATCTTTATATGGACATCTGCAAAAACGTCTGTTCTGGTGGTTCTTGGATCTATGACTATAATCTTGGCACCATTTTGCTTTGCCTCTACAAAATACTGTGATAGCACCGGATGGCTATCTGTGATAGATTCCCCAGCAATAACAATTACATCTGCTTTTGGAATTTCAGTAACGGATGTTGCACCTGCTCCTATGCCCACCATTTCCTTTAGTGCCTTTGCTGAGGGATCATGGCAAACTCTGGCACATGAATCCACATTGTTTGTGCCCAGTGCCCTTCCCAGTTTCTGGAACAGGTAAACCTCCTCAAGGGTGTTCTGGCAACCTCCATAAAATGCAACCGAATCAGGACCATATTTTCCCTGTATTTCTTTGATTTTTTTCACAACAAGATCTAAAGCACTATCCCAGTCTGTTCTCTCCAGATTGCCTTTATTCCTCACAAGTGGATAGTATATTCTATCCCACATGGTCAGAGCCTCGTGGGCAGCCGCGCCCTTACCACATATATGGCCATGACTGACAACATGTTCAGGAGTAGGTTTCACAGCAGTAATTATGTTGTTGACAGGCAATAGTTCTAATCCGCATCCGACACCGCAAAAGGGGCATATAGACTTCATATGTTATCAATTAATGAGACTATTTAACGTTGTGCATTTCATTGAATAGATTTACATTTAGAGATAATAAAAGGTCATTTTATGAGTTGATATGTAATATTCTAATGTTGAAATAAATTACCCTAATGCATAGTTTACCCGTAAAAATAATAAAAAATAATTAATTGCAAAATTATATATAGATAGATAATAGCTATCATAATACTATGAGTAAAGTTGTTGCCAAATATATAGAGATGCCAAAAAGAAATATTAAGGATTTCTGGACTAATGATAAAATAAACCATATAAGAAAACTATCAAATTCACCGGAGGCGTCTGAAATTTTTATTAAAAATGATGATAGTTTGCGTATTCTGGACAGAATTGATTTTAACATTAATCGTTTTGCTTATATCCCTGAGGCAGGTGCAACAACTGAGTCTTCTCTGGCAGGGTATGATCTTTCAATCCCGGTCTATCTGGGTGATATGTCCTACGGTGCCTTAAGTGGCAATCCAAATATTGCCATAGCAAGAACTGCTGAAATAACCAGAACAATGGCTGGCACCGGAGAAGGGGGGCTTTATGGATCCGTTGCAGATACAAAGAGGATATTTGTCCAGTGGGCATCT
Organism: Thermoplasmata archaeon; assembly: GCA_021797025.1. The sequence continues at coordinate 6,671 of JAKAAK010000088.1, read as the reverse complement.
GCCAGATTTGGTGTGAGTTTCGATGAACTGAAATCCGGTGCCGGAATAGTAATAAAGATAGGGCAGGGTGCCAAACCCGGAATAGGGGGGCATTTGCCGGGCAGTAAAGTAACACATGACATCTCAATAGCCAGAAAAATTCCCGAGGGAATTGATGCAATTTCACCTGCACCACATCATGATATATACTCCATAGAGGATCTTGCACAGCGTATAGAAGCATTGAAAATAATGTCAGGAAAACCTGTATATGTCAAGGTGGCCGCAACCAACTATATTCCTTATATAGTCACAGGCATAGCCAGATCCGGTGCGGCAGGAGTAATTATAGATGGACACGGTGCTGGAACAGGGGCTGCGCCGGTAACAGTAAGGGATAGTCTCGGAATACCTGTAGAAATGGCTGTTGCCTCATCACATAATATACTTACCAGGGAAGGTTTAAGAGAAAATTTCAGTATAATTGCTGCCGGGCGTGTTGCCGATTCCACCGACGCCATGAAGTTATACGCCCTGGGGGCAGATGTGGTGAGCCTGGGAACATCCGCACTGCTGGCAATGGGATGTGTTATGGTACGAAAGTGCAATCTCGGATACTGCCCTGCAGCACTGACCAACAGGGCAGACAATAAAACCTTAATGGACATTGATTTTGGAATACAGCATACAGTTAATTTTGTTAATGGCTTTAAAACAGAAGTAGCACAGATGATGTCTGCTCTTGGAATAAAAAACATGAAGGAACTTGTAGGCAACAAGAGTCTCCTTCATGGAGAAGGGCTTTCCAGAAATACATTGAAGGTACTGGGAATCGACTCTGCATCATCCATAAATTTAAATTTTAAACAGGGCACATTCAATCCAGATAAAAAGTACATCAATGAACTGATAGTTAAAGGTGAACCTGTAATAAGCAGTATGGGAAGCAATGCGCCCCCAGATGTGGCGTTGCCTTCGAGGATAATAGACTGGTTGAGGCTTGATGGCGCACAGGTCACCAGGCCATCCATGGACCCCTACAGGGAGGATATAAATCTTAATTTCTGTTTGTGCGGGGGTTCTATAAACATATCAATGCCGGTAATCATCAAGGTCAGCGATGCTGATATGGAAATAAAAAATGCACTTTCCTGGGCTGCCATGTTCACCGGCACAATGGTAATAGACGATGACCCGGGGAAGGAGTTCAGAAGTATTGCTATGACTGGAAGCAGTATTTACAAATATAAAAAGCATAGTTACTCTACCGGCAGAACCCTGAACTATACAATGGATGGCTTTGTCATAAGGAATGATTCTGATATGGAAATAAACATAGCATCACTGGATCAGGAATTAAAAAGTAAAGGAGTACGTGAAAATTATGATATTCTTGGAGAAATCGATTATTTCAGGAATACAGGGGATATAGTTAAATATCTTGCGCTGGGTTGCGATTCTATCATAATTTCTTACAGGGTATTCCAGGAAGGATTGAATAACAGCTCCAGTAATATCAGGGAAAAAGCTGTGAACTTCCTAATTGGAATTAAAAAGGAAATTGCCTTGATTTCAGGAGCAATGGGAATAGCCAATTTACAGTATTCCATTGTTGGAAATACCGAATTGTTGAGGGCTATAAATCTTGACAATAATGTGGCAAGAAAAATAAATGTTGCGGAGGCGGGGTCCACATGAATTACATACCTTCAAGTTGCGGTCTATTCGGCATTATGAGAAAAAATGATTCTCCAAAAATTTCAGGCAATGTACCGGTTAAATGCCTGGATTACATCAGGTACCGTGGAAGTGACAAGGGTTCAGGATATGCGTCATTTAACCTTAATGAAACAAATAGTTTTACAGTTAAAATATTTTACAGGGATGAAGAAGAAAAACTGCAGGCATTGCTTCAGAATAACGGTATAACAATACACGGTTCTTATACAGAAGCAGGTAAATCAATAAAAAGTTGCTGTTATGATGTGGCTTTTGAGAATAGCAGGTCCCTGGATGACGTTAATGCAGCACTCTGGGATGAGGGCACTGGAAGATTATACAGTGCCGGAAAATCACTTCTTGTATACAAAGGTGTTGGATACCCTGATGATGTCGGTAACGAATATGCTTTAGATGAAAAGGAAGCCGACATGTGGCTGGCACATACAAGACAGCCCACAAATTCTCCTGGATATCTGCCTTACTGGTCGCATCCATTTTCCACATTTAATATAGCAATAGTGCACAACGGTGACATAAGCTCATTCGGTGCAAACAGAGAGTACCTGAAATCAAAGGGCGTGACAAGTTTTGTAGGCACTGACAGCGAGGTGATAGCCCACATTTTCAAGGAACTGGTTGGAGAATATGATTTGATTACTTCATTGAAAATAATGTCCGGAAATATGGATAATCCACAGATCAGGTATAGAACAAGGGGATGCGTTCTGGACGGCCCGTATACACTCATCATAGGCTATGATGATGGACAGGATATATACATGATTGCCATGGCTGACCGCACAAAACTAAGGCCTGCCATACTCGGTGAGGATGAAAAACACATTTTCATAGCCAGTGAGGAAAGCCAGATAAGGATCATGAGCCCGGATGCAAAAATATGGACCCTTGAACCGGGGTCGTTTTTCATTTCTTCCCTAAAAAATGGAATAATTAGTTCAGGAAGGGAAAAACATAAAAATACAGAAAAATTGGGTATTGCCCGTGAAAAAGGCATTGATGCGGCAAATATAGCTTATAACATGCTTGACCCTGAAATAATCAAATCCCCTGGAAACCGGGCGTGTGTAAATAATGTTGCAGGTCACAGATATATAGGCATAACATTTCCTGATGAACACCGCAATGTCACATTATACGGGAATGCGGGTAATTGCCTCATGAATCTAAACGAAAATAATACAGTAACGGTCAGGGGCAACGTGGCCGACGATTGCTGTGATGCCATGAACGGAGGTTTGTTGAAAATATTTGGAGATGCTGGTGATGTCCTTGGCCAGGCGCTGAGCGGCGGGAAAATATACATAACGGGGAATGTGGGGAATAGAACATGCATACAGATGAGAGAATATGGGAATTCCATTCCACATGTTGTTATCAGGGGAAAATTCGATGATTATCTGGGAGAATATATGGCCGGTGGTACAATTCTGGTATTATCCGATAACGGTGGAAATTTCGGTAAGTATATCGGATCAGGTATGCTCGGCGGCAGAATATTTATAAGGGGTATGGTGAAAAGCAAGAATATAGGGGTACAGCCACCACTACCGGTCAAAATAGGTATGTTAAAAGCACTAAAAATTGCCGGTATAATTGAAAAATCTGAATACATCAGACTGATAAGGAAAAATTTCATAGACATAATAGAAGAACTTCCTGAAGATGCACAGATTTATGCCAGAAAGTATTATTCAGGGCATCAAATTCCTGATTATAGCTATAGAAATCTTTCCTCTGAGGAAAAACATGATTTAAAAATTATTTTATCCGACTTCGATAGAGAAATGGGTAGGAATAGTATGAAGTACCTGGAAGATAAATTTACGGTGATAGTGCCCAGAAAAAGTTAATGGCTGAACAATAGAAATTTATAATGCTGTAAATATTATACAGAAATACTGAACTTTATAATTTTACATTTATTTTCTCGGGGATGCCCAGAAGATCGTTGTCATTCCAGTATTTTTTGTATATGATAGTTATGGATGCCAGTACCGGTATTATCAGCAATGCAAATGTCTTTTCGAAGCCGATGTAAGGAATTATTGCTGCAAATATCAGGGGTATTATCATGAACAAACCCATATTGTATGAATAGTAATACGAATTGACGGCATTCCTCTCTTCAATTGTTGATCCTCTTGATATTTCTACTGTAGATACGGGAAATATAGATCCATGTGGAATTCCGAGCAGCATCATTACGGCAACAAATGCAGCATAATCCGGAAGGAATGGAAACAGTATAAGGGCGAAAATAGTGATCGCCGGAGCAAAGATCAGTGGGTTTCTGAGATTTTTGAATGGCCTTATACTAATGTACATTCTGGTCACCATGGAGACCGCAAAGAAGAAAACGAATGGTAGATATGCCATGTAACTGCTCACATGGAATCTGGTCTCCGCAAATATTGCAAGGAAAACTGTTAGGGCGGCAAAGGGAACATTATATGTTGTAATAGTGAGTATTGAGGCGATAAATCCTTTATTTTTTCGTATGAATGCACCGTGTGTCTCTTTCTTATTTTCAGGGAATTCCATGAAAAAGGATGTAACTATGCCTATAAGGCCAAGTGGCGCAAAAAATAAGAATAGTGTTCTGTAGCTTACCAGAGTCAGTAAATAGGTTTCAAGGCTCGGACCGAATACCAGGCTGAAACTCAGTCCCACCGAGTATATTCCCAGAAGCTTTTCCCTGCTGGTTTTATCCGGATATAGCGTTGCAGATGTTACGATGTTTGGCAGAATTATTCCATATGCTAATCCTATTACAAAAGAAATTATGAATACACTTATATCCCCAGAAAAATAATATGATATCATGAGTCCGGTTAATACAAAATTTGCGACTATGAACATTCTCTTTCTAAGAACAGAGCCCATAATCGGATTGATTAATAATGTTGCTAAAACCGTACCCAGATATATTATGGCTGTGACCAGTGCAGTTCCGATATATGAAAAATTCAGTATGTATTTAGAATACAGTGGCACAGTAGTAACCACCATGTTGTTTGTACTCCTCATGGATATAGCCATTAAAATCAGAATTACAGAATAAAGAATGAAAAGCCTTTTACCGGGAACCTGTTTGTTCATAACCGTTCAGTACACAATTTTATAAAGCACTTGGGCTTCAACGCAAAATTTAAAAATATGTGTATATGAAAAATATCTCCTTTAAAATCATGTTTATTTATTCTGGAATTCGGGTTTTATTATCATTTTTTTGAATCCGTACATGATATCGCTGTCCAGTCTGTCCTCCGGTTCCGGAGTTTTAACTTCATAGGAAGCCACCTTTTTTGAAAATTCTTCCAGTGCTATCTGTGCTTCCAGTCTGGCCAGTGGCGCCCCCAGACAGAAGTGTATTCCCTGGCCGAAAGCCATATGCCTTTTTGTTTTCCTGTGGGGGTTGAAACTCTCTCCTTCCGTAAATATTGTTTCATCTCTGTTAGCTGAACCCAGGTAAAGGAAGAGGATATCATCCTTCAAAATCTCGGTGCCGTGCAACTCTGTATCGGCCTTTGCAAATCTCCTGGTAGATTGAACAGGAGACCTGTATCTGAGAGTTTCTTCAACAACGGATGAGATATAGCCGGTATTGCTTCTCATTTCACTGTATACTCCGGGAGATTCATAAATTGATAGAAGTGCATTTGTAATCAGGTTTGTGGTTGTTTCATTTCCTGCAACCAGAAGTAGTATTGCAAATCCTGCTATTTCCCGGTCCGAAAGTTTCCTGCCATCTATTTCCACCCGGGACAGGCGGCTTATGAGACTATTTCCATTTCCATTCCTGTCTATTTTACTATAGAAATAATCTGCCATTTCATACTGTGTTTCAATATCCGGCCCTCTTCCAAGAGATGTTGCTAATTTATCGGACCATGTTCTGAATATTCCTGAATCTGATTGGGGTACACCGAGCATTTCTGATATGACGGTAATCGGGAGTATATAAGAAAATTGTGTTACTTCATCCTGCCATTCTCCATTCCTCATATTTGCTATCAGATCCGAAGCTATTTTTCTGACACGATCTTTATAAGATTCAATCGTTGCCGGAGTGAAAGCATCATTCACAAGATTTCTCAATGTTGTATGTACTGGCGGGTCCAGTATCAATATGCTCGGGGTGGTTTTCTGGTTCAGCATTTCTGCCATTTCAGCCCCAAGGCGATCTCTGAACTGGGATGAAAATATGCGATAATTGGATAAAACCTCTGAAATTTCTTTGTATGAGAAAATATGAATTGCGTTTCCCTCCCTGAAAACTGGGGATTCTTGTCTCATTTTTTTATACCATTCAAATGGCTCCTGTGTGTAATCCGGTACATTCATTAATTTAAATATCCAGGTTATATATTATACTTATCAATGTCTTTTCAGTAGTTACCGGCATAATATTTCAATCAATAAAAATAAAAAGGATTGTATTATTAACTTCTGACATGATTCAAAAGTATAGCAATGGCAGAGCAGTCTATAACGACGATTTTGACTGTATACTGGTATCAAATGCCAAGATGAACAGTGAGGAACGTGATGCCATTGTTAATTCAGTTTATTCCGCAAATAATGATTTTATATTGATCTTCGGCAAGCAGGGATTTCTGGCATTTATCTACGGAATTCTCATAAAACTATCATTATCGGTGAAGAGGGGAAAAATTCTTCCTTTCGGCACTGTTTACTCCCGGAATGCCTATGAATACCTTGTATCAAAAAATCTTATACCATCGGCAGGAAAGAATATGGTACTCGGAAATGCTATGCTTCTTAAAAATCGAAGTTTTCAGTATAAAATTGTAAGGACCGGGATAAAATGCAGTGAAATAATCTCATTCGGTGATTTTCTGGACCTTACTATCAAGAGAGGCAATATGTTCAAATATGTCCTTGTAGGCATTTCAGGAGTAGCTGTCAATGAGATAATACTTCTGATG
>JAKAAK010000087.1 GCA_021797025.1 Thermoplasmata archaeon | reverse complement strand
CTAAGGGAATATACGCCTGTGGAGATGAATGCCAATGCCCTGGAAGGACTGAATATAGGTCCGTATGTCAGGGCAAGCTTTGTCCATGAATCAGGAAGCCTCAATGCTTTAACATGAGGTAGCTCACCTGAGATTATTATAACCAAAGTGGTACTGTTTTTATTCATATACAACTAATGTTTTTAAAAAAAGTAAATAGAACAATTGTAAAGCGATCTATAAAAGCTTGAATAAAAGATGTACAGTTGACAGTCAATTCAAAAACATTCGCTACGTATTCATTGTAGTATAATAGAGTAATAAAATTATGTATTGTATTTATAATAGGACATAAGATCAGCTTTCCCTCATGAAAGTGTAAAGTAAAGTTTATATGCAACTATACATTATATTTGTAATGAACAAAAAGGGTATTTTAGGAGGTAAAAAATTAGTTATAGCGTTTGCTATAATTGTGGCATTGATGTTTATGATGGAACCCCTCAGTGGGAATATTGGGGGCAACACCACTCAAAGTTCTGGGTTGGCATCTGGAAGTGCGGGTCAGGCGGCAGTCCCTGTAAGCGCATCACCCGCTGTACCCACATCAGCTAATGGCACACTTAGACTTGCACAAATAGGTAACCCAGATTATGTAAACTATTTCGAGGCAGCAACTGTCTGTGACTTTTACATTCTTGATTTATTGTATAGTTCGGCAACAACTGAGCTTCCTAATGGGAGCTTAATATACTGTTTAGCAGATAATTATACAGTTTCAAAACCCAACACACCTATAACAACATTTGATCCATTAACCGGTGCAAATTCCAGTGTTTATGAAATATATACAGTACATATAAGACCCGGTGTTGAATGGAGCGATTACAATTCAACAAACGCAGCTGACACATATATATATTCAAACCACACATCATTTACAAATGATACGGGTGTTTCATTTTCACATACATATAAACAGGTATATAATGCAACATCAGGAGAATATCAAGCAGCAGTACCGATTAAAATGAGAACAGAATATGTGCAGGCTGCAGATTTTATACTGTCATGGAAATTATTGAATAGCGCTGAAGATCTGTCTGGAGAATATGCACATGTGGTAAATGTAATGCCATTGAATAATCTCACCGTTGAGTTCTTCCTTAATGGCCCCAGTGGTATATTTGTTCCAGACACGCTGGAAACACCTATACTGCCATACCATATATGGGTCTCACATGATTATGCTTCAGCAGGAAGTGGACTATGGAATGAAACATCATCATCAACTTTACCCGCTTCAGATGCATATAATGAATGGGACATGGGGCATAGTGGGGCATTCGGTACAGGAAATGGTTTATATCCCGGACTTGTTGGTACTGGGCCATTCATGATGAATGGTGGTTTTGGTCAACCTGTCGGGCATTTATTCACCAGCGATTACTGGTCAGTTTATGTTAATCCACATTTCTTCTTGAGAACGATAAGCAATAGCATAAATGATGCATTACCAGTTAGCCCGAATCCTGTATATGACGTAAGCCAGTTTGCTCCAAAGATATATAGTGTTAATGTATCTATTTACGCTAGCCCTTCAGGAGCTGTCGGTGCTTTAAGTACCGGTAAAGTCGATGCAATAGAGAGTGATTTATCTAGCGAATTTTTACCCACAGTTGAGGGGATCGCTGGTGTTAGTGTGCTTGAAAAACCTTCTACAGGATATGCGTATTTTAAATTTAACTCATACGCAGATGATGCACCATACAATATAACTGCATTCAGACAGGCATTGAGAATGGCATCTCCCCTGGGTTACATACAATCATCAATATGTGATGGATATCTTGCACCTGGTTATTCTACCATACCTGCAATAGATTCGCCTTACTACTATTCAGCTGTACCATCATTTTCATATAATCCATCAAAGGCTAATAGCACGATAGCCAGTATACCTGGAATGACATATAAGGACGGGCATTGGTATTATAAAGGCACAGAGGTCACCGCGACAATACAATCTCCATCCTCATCCCTTATACCACAGATATTTACTGGTTACGAAACGATAGCTTCAGACTGGGATAAGATAGGTATAGCTACAACAATCGAGTCTGAGAGCTTTTCAACGGAGATTACACATTTAGATGCATATGATAATGCCGGCGCAAGCCCATCTACATCCTATAATGTTATTACGCTTGGAGTATCAGGTCTCCTTGGAGATACAGCCGTGGATGTAATAGACGATTATAACTATTCATCTTCGGTAGGTACAGGTGACTACCAAGGTCCATTTTCTGGTATGAACGTAACCACGCCTTTGAATAGTATATTCAATATACCAGATACATACATGACAGGCAAACAGATAGATTCGTTAATGACCAATTTAACCAATATAGCAACATCTACATCTAGCGTCCGCAAAGTTGTAGCTGCAATGGATGTGATGCAATATATAGAGGACAACGAGTCTACTATGATGCCTATAGGATATGGGCCAAAGGATAACATAGCATGGCAAACTAGTACATTTACAGGCATAACTGATGTGCCGTCAGATATGAACGGGTTCTGGTACTATAATGAAATGTCAGTTCATCTGAAAAGCAAGCCTACGGTAATATCTAAACCAACTGCACATGCAGTGGTTACCGGGTATGCGAATCAGACTGTATATACCGATGGACAGTACGGTCAAATAACTTATATAGCTACTAACAGTTTGAACGGAAATCCTATAGCCGGGGCCAAGGTAACAATTACAGAAGAACCGTCGCTGCTGAATATAACATCGTACACACTTACCACAAATAGCCTAGGTATGGCAGTGTATAAATTCCAGGTCTCGCCTGATAACTCTTTCGTTAATGTACTTGGGTACAATGGACTAGTACCAGTGACCGCTACGGTGGTGCCGACTAATACCAGTATAGCCTCTGGAGTAGGAGTAGTCAACATAAACGACCTGCCTCACAGTGTAGCATACAAAATATCAGGACCTTCTGCAATCAATGGAACTGGCTATAGTTATTACAATATAACTATATATAACCCGATAACTGGCAAACCTATCTCAGGTTATGAATATACTATACAGGCTATGCGGGCAGCCATTAATATGAAGAGAACATCTTCAGACCAAAGCATCTCTAATGTAAGTACTTATAGCTCATTATGTGATTACACAGAAGTATCTATACCGGTAAATAGTACATACAATAGTACTATGATGACATCCATAACTGGCCAGACTGGAGCAAATGGAAATATATCTGTGTTGATTGCTGTAAATTCAACTTTCAACTATACACTGAATGGGGCTAACTCATTACAGTATATATACCTGGGAGATTATGCTCTAGACGCCCCGGTATACGGTAAAGCCCCGTATATGGTTATCGGTGAGGTGACATCCTCAGAGAATGCAAACGGGTATGGATCCGGGGAACCGGTTGAACTTCCAATAGAGTTGGAGAAATCCCTGAATAGTTATGCTATATCTGTAAGCTACAAACAGATCTCTGCTAAAGTAACAGAGCTTATGTATAAGGTAACTGATAATGGGAAAGCTGTTGCAGGATATAATTTGAATGTAAGCTCTCAAAATGCGCTTGGTGCGAACAGGGGTTATTTCCTGAATTCAAATATGTCCATGCCAAATCCGAATAGTCTGTTATTAACAACCTGTGGACCCGCTACTGGTAGTGGATTTGAACCTGCTGTACATTTAGTAACCAATGCAAATGGAATGGCATATGCAAATTTCACGTCAGAGTTCTACCAGTACAACACGACTACTGGTGTTATAATGCCAGAAACTGTTAATAGTTCGATACTCCCATATGACGAATTCCAGATAACCGCATATGGAGATGGAGCTGTAGCAATACAAACCACTGATGTACAACAAAATCAGATAGAATATATGTATAATGTTACATTTGCAGAAAGTGGATTAAAATCCGGAACGACATGGTCTGTAGCACTAAATGGGGTCACTGAAAAGTCATCCACCTCCAAAATAGTATTTGCAGAGATAAATGGAACCTATGTTTATACAGTGGGAAACATATCAGGATATAAAATACTAAAGAATAGTTCAGGTAATGTGACCATAAAAGGCTCTAGCCAAACTGTGGATGTTACATTTAAGAGCATAGTCAATTATACAGACTACTACATTATAGGCGGCGTAATAGCAGCCATAGTTGTCATTGGACTTGGACTCTTCTTTATAACAAAAAGGAAAAAACAAAAGACATAAGATATTTTTAAAATTTTTTTATTTGTAATTACTAAAATTTGAATTTTTTTACAGATCAATCTATAAGAAAGAAAGCCATTGAATTTATGATGTGAATGAATTTCTTGCAATCAGGAGAGAATGCTTATACAGATTCATTCCATACTAATAATATACATGGAATATATCCCAATCAAACCCAGATAAAGACTATAGGGGATATTCTGTATTTATCCCGTAAATTATACAATACCATGTTAGAGCAGAGAAATGATTTGAAAGAGAAAACTAAAGACAGCCAGTATACAACGGCACAGGTGTGAGTAACATTGAATAAGATGGGCACGAGGTATGCGACGCCATATCTACATGACAAACATGGGCCAAAAGATTCAGAGGGCGTTTTAAAAAACTTAGGAGGTATATTATGTAAGAATCCATAATAGGATTCCTGAATTAGTATGCACCACAGACTACAGTGAACCAGGTTAGATTATGATCCATCAGGAAATCAAAGGTCTTCTAGGAAATTTCGAAATATAGAGCGAATGCTTTGGGTTTCTATGGTTTGAATGGAAACAGCGTCTTTGACTTCCAGAAATATTCCAGGAAGAAGAACATCACTTTTTTCGAAGACTATAGGAGAATAGAACCCTGAAAAGTCGATTATAATTATACTGGACAACTTCAGATCCTATCATTCAAAAGCTGTGAAAGAAATTGAAGAGTCATTGAATAGAAAACTCATATTCATTTAACCATATTAAGCTGATATTAACTCTATAGAATTCTTATAAAAAAGTGCGAAATGATCGCTGCAATAAATTCTGAAAATGAACTAAAAGGAGGATTTATCATATCAATAACTGATGAATTTATAAGGTGCAAGTCTATTCTTAAAGATCTGTAGGAGGATTATGCCCTGAAACGTGATAATATAATTGTTTTGATGTAAATCCAAAATGACTACTCTCAATATCATAAATCTATTAGGATATTAAAATATGACAAGAAATATTTTTAATATAAGAAATCGATAATTAAAATAATAAATTATCTTTCCAAAATGTTTTTATAAAACATATGAATTGCGCAATTGATACTTAATGAACGTGTACCTTATTAGTAGAAAAGTATTACAAGCTGTATTTTTGATATTGTTTGTAGTAGTTATATTATACGTACTATTACGTTTAATGCCGGGCAATCCTGCCGAGTTATATATCCGGAATTTAAAGCATCCTACGAAAGCAGCCATAAATAATATTTATAAAATGTATGGTATAAATCCTAATAACAAATTTGCCCTTAGCTCCTTTATAGTATATTTGCATCAAATGTTGACATTCCATTTCGGCTATAATCCCGCTGAATTGAGTCAAAGTATTTATTCAATGATAGCGACTGCGCTTCCATACACACTGATTATCTTTGGAGTTGCTTCAGTTGGCTCATTCGCGATTGGTATACCATTAGGAATAGTAACTGCATTTATTAGAGGGAAAAAATCTGAAGGTCCCACATTAGTGACTGCTACAATATTAAACTCGATTCCCTTCTTTGTAATGGCTATAATCGTATATTTGATTTTCGCTGTGTATTATCCTATATTTCCATTAGCTGCTTCTCATTATAGATTAGGGCCATTTCTTAGATCTCCCTCATTCAGCGGTTTTCTTGTTTTATTACACTATTTCGCAATGCCAATTCTAACCCTTTTAATTATTGAAATTATGGGGCACTTAATTACTATGAGGAGTATTATGGTATCCGTATTAGGAGAAGATTTCATACAAACGGCTAAGGCTAAGGGTGTGTCCCAGTCGTCAATTATGTTTCACCATGCCGCAAGAAATGCTATGGTTCCTGAATCAACACGAATGGCTCTCGAATTCGCCCTTCTGATGAGCGGTGCAGTAATAACAGGTATAATCTTTGAAATACCTGGTATGGGTATACTATTATATGACAACATTTTGATTGAGAATTATCCTGTTATAGAGGCATCATTGTTTATCTTATCTTTAGTCGTTATTGTATCGTATTCTTCAATAGATTTTATACACGCATGGTTAGATCCAAGGGTGAGAGTATGAAAATGAATACAAAAATTTTGAAAGATAATGTCCAGTTTAAATTAAAAAATTTCGGAAAGCAATTTAAAGTCTTTTACAGGTCATGGTACGGTAAAGCTGGTTTTTATATCTTAATAGCGTTTATAATAGTGGCGCTACTCGCTCCTGTGCTCGTCCACGGTAACCCTTTTAGCGCTGTTCCATCAGAAGACTATTTTAAACCGGTAACTATAGAGGATAAAAAACTAAATTTTACCGTAGAAAGTAGCTTAAATCAGGTTTCGGCTTCAGTCGGCGAACACAAGGCAGGTAATTATTACCTATTTACTGGTGGTGAAACTGGGGGGCAGTATGGTATATTTGCAATTACAGCTAATGATAGTGGAAAGAGTTGTTTAATATTTAAAACCAATGGCCAAATTACTAGCTTGAAGGCTTTTTCTCCTGATAACCCAACAACTTTATCATTTGAAACTGATATTTTTGCGTCGACAAATAATAGCTTATACATTTATCAGGCAATATGTTCTTCTTCTGGAACTTCAGTTAAAGCAAACCCGATTGCACAAGTGTCTGTTAATGGAACAATCATAACAGCAACTGTCAGTACAAATACTTTAAGATTCGTACAACCCCAAGCTATAACGGATGAATTTATGGGTCCTACTAATACCTCAACCGTGTCTCCATATGGTTCCTATACATATGCAGTAATACAAAATAATACTGGTAGATATTTAAATGAATATTATAGTTATAATTTACATGAATTGTGGTCCCACAAGCTAGAATTAGCCGGCACACCTCACATTTATTTTTTGGGTGATAATTACTTAACCACTTCACATCCTGTTGTTATAGTTACAGAGGGAAAAAGTGTTGCCGCTTATAACGTAAACGGTAGTGTGGAATTTGATACCAAATACTCTTTTAATATAGCAAAACTCGAAATCCCTAGAGCCTATCAGGATGTAGCCGGAACTCACGATGCTTTTACAGCATTAAATAATTCTTTATATACAATAAATTTAAAGAATGGATCGATGAATAAGATATATACAGCTTCTAAAGACATAAATTCAGTTGGTGTAAGCAGCGGGTCTAGTGGTTTCCCATCAGATCTAATTATATCCTCTGGGAATTATTATTATGCACTGGAAAAATCGAAAACAGGAGCAGTACAGGTTGTAAATCAAATTAAATTGCCTTTTGGGGTTAATAACATTGAATATTATCATAGCGGCAAATTCTTGCTTACCAATACTACTACTGGGCAAATGATATATTTAATAAACCCATTCCAAAAATATCCATATTCATGGCATTCCAATCTAAAAGCTCCTATAGGGACTCCAATACTCTTCGAAGAACCCTATGGATTTAAAATTGGAAAAAACGCCACAGCTGCAGAATCTCCTACTATTGCATATTTAAATGGTAATAATATTATTTTTGACAGTTTTGAGGGGATTCCTATAATAATAGGGCCAACCTTACACACTGTATCCGGTATCCAGTTACCATTGGGAACTAACATAGCACATGATAACGTATTTGCATTATTTATTGATAGTTTCCCCCCAGATCTTGAAGTTGGCTTTGCGGCAGGAATTATGACCATACTAATATCATTGGTAGTAGCAATGTTTATTGGATATTATTCTGGGCTGGTGAGCTCCTTCATGGAAACTTTGGCACTTTCTATATTTTTAATACCAACATTACCGTTATTCATAGTACTTGCATCTGTTTTGGGCCCGTCACTTCTTAACCTCATATTCATATTTTCATTGCTTGGTTGGCCATTTGTAACTTTCTCTCTTATAGGTATTGTAAGAAGTGTTAAAACAAGGACATTTGTCGAATCGGCAAAGGTATCGAATATAAAGACATTGAGCATAATGAAACGCCATTTTATCCCAAATATGGGAACATTACTGGTATATCTGACTGCGATTAATATTGGAGGTGCTGTTGCTGCTGTCTCTACTTTTGAAATTCTCGGTCTAGTAAGCGTATCTATACCTACATGGGGAGGAATGCTCAGCTCATTTCTGGGAGATTTCTATTCTATTTCTGTTTACCCTTATGCTACTATACCTCCAATAGTGGCACTCACCCTATTCATACTGGCATTTATATTCATTTCCAGGGGCATAGATGAAGTCGCAAATCCAACATTAGGTGGTAGAAAATGATTGAACAGGAAGAAAATATCTATCATAGGGGTAATGTACTCCTTGATATTAAAAATTTGAACATTGACTTTAAGGTTTATGGTGGCCTGGTTAAGGCCGTTAGAGATGTCAATCTACAAATAAAAGAGGGAGAGTCACTCGGCATACTTGGGGAATCAGGTTCAGGAAAAAGTACCATTGCCCTCGCAATATTGTCACTCTTACCGGAGAATGCTATAACTACAGGGTCAATATCATTATATGACGACAAATACGTAGACAGTAGCACAAAACCTAAGGATAGAAAGGGAATGAAAATTCTAGACCAAAAATTAAGAAATATCAGATGGAAAGATATTTCTATGGTTTTCCAAGGGGCGATGAATTCGTTTAACCCAGTATATACTATAGGCCGCCAGATAGGAGAAGTATTCAGGCTACATACAGATTTAAATAAGCAACAAATAGATAAAAGGATTGTTGAACTTCTGAAAGATGCGGGGCTTACTCCTGCTGTTAAGGATTCATACCCACATGAACTATCTGGAGGAATGAAACAGAGAGCTGTTATAGCCATGGCTCTTGCCCTGGACCCTAAAATTGTTATAGCAGATGAGCCGACAACCGGCCTGGACGTAATAACTCAGGCGGAAATTATAGCAACTTTGAAGAGGTTAAAACAAACAGGAAGAATAAAATCTTTCATTATAATATCCCACGATATCGGAGTTGTATCGCAGTTAGCGGATAAAATTGCTGTGCTTTATGCAGGGGGCATAATGGAATATGGAACTGTTTCTGATATATATAAGAATTCACATAATCCGTATACAATAGAATTACTGAAGAGTTATCCAAATTTATCTAATGCGAGAAAGCATGTTGAGGGTATACCTGGAAGATTGCCTGATCCATCTAGATTACCTATTGGCTGTAAATTCGCAGACAGGTGTTATATGAAAGATTCTATATGTACAACTGAAGAACCTGAGCCGCAGTATATAGACAGTGTGCATTACAGTAGATGCTATTTTGCCAAAAATATCAAAGAGAACTATCCGAAACCTCCAAATTTCGGGCATAACTACATTAAAAATACCAAATTAATTGAGGTAGAACATCTAACAAAAAATTTCGATTTAAAGAAAAATATTATTTCTTCTTTATACTCAAAGGAGAAACCAACAGTACACGCAGTAAGCGATGTAAGTATGGAGATAAGGGAGGGTGAAATAGTAGGCCTAGTGGGCGAATCTGGATCTGGCAAAAGCACACTTGCACGTCTTTTGATTGGTCTTTTAAAACCAACTTCTGGGGATATTAAATATTATTTCGACGAAAATAATTTTGTATATGTAAATAGAATGAAGCCAAATCATAAAGATTACATAGAATTTAGGAAAAATACTCAAATGATATTCCAAGATCCCTTCGACTCATTAAATCCAAAAATGACAGTTTTCAATACTGTCTCAGAGCCCATGATAGGGAATCATATAACTAAGGATGTCTTGGAAATGCAGGAAGCAGTGAAATTATCAATTGCTAACGCTGATCTTTTCCCCGTAGAATCATATATGGATAGATTTCCGTATGAGCTCTCGGGAGGTGAAAAGCAGAGAGTTGGAATAGCCAGGGCAACAGTTATAAACTCTAAATTTATCATTGCCGATGAACCCACATCAATGCTTGATGTATCTTTAAGAGCTTCATTCATGAACAGACTTAATAAAATAAGGATAGAACGTGGCATGTCTATTTTATATATTTCACATGACATTGCCTCTGTTTATTACCTTGCAGATAGAATTTATGTAATGTACCTAGGCTCCATGGTAGAAGGTGGAAAAGCTGATGACATTATAAAATTACCACTACACCCATACACAAAAGCATTAATAAAGTCTGTTCCAAACCCTGAACCGTCTTGGAATCCCGGCCATATTGACATTATAGGGGAGATAGGCAATTCCATCGATATTCCGAAGGGATGCAGATTTTATGATCGCTGTGTATATCGGCAAAAGATATGCAAAAACACTGTGCCACCTATAAAGTCACGTGGCGATCACTGGTATAAATGTCATTTCGATGAAAACGAATTAGAACATTTAAAAAATGAACAATACAGCTAAAATCCGACTAAAATTTGCGATCATTCCCCTTATAATTTTATTAGCTATTATGCTAGCACCGTTACCATTTTACTTTTATAAATCCTTTAATTATCGTGGTACAATGCCATTAATTATTTTTTTATCAGCTTTTATCATATTTTTTTTTGGAGCATGGTGGGATTTCGGCGCTAGAAATTATCTTAGGGAGGTTATGGAAGAGGGAAAACCAGTAGGAGAATTTGATGTTAAGTATATAAACCGTCAGCAGTTAATAATGACACTAATTTTTATCATGGATGGATTGATTTATATGGGCGTTGCCCTGGTTATAAATTATCTTTAGTTTTTGTATATAGCATTAAGGTGATATCCGTTTGATGTAATATCGTGAGTGTTAAACATAAATCTTTTCATTTCATGAGACATTTATCATAGATCTCTTATAATAATTATGCTTTCTCCTTCCATATCTGTCCTTAAGGTTCTTTAAAAATATCCTGTATTTTATCATAAAACCGCTGCCATTATTCCATTTATCCGGGACTGCAATGGTAAATAATAATTTAACGTAGAATGCGCCTTTATGCTGTTGTAGTCATGGAGTGCATTCTCTATTATTATTTTACCATCATTGAAATTATTGATTTCATCGATTCTATGTAATCAGTTTTAATTGGATTATGGAATGATTCAATATCCTCATTCTTCTCTGATGTTTCATTTTCTAGGTATTCCTGCTTAATTCCAATTGTTTTAAGACGATTATTGAACTTCCT
>JAKAAK010000086.1 GCA_021797025.1 Thermoplasmata archaeon | reverse complement strand
TCTGTAAATTCGCACATTAAGACTTTACCATCGCATTCTTTTAAGTATGAATCCTTCAAGAATATCTCTTCTGTTATCATTATAGAGGTAAGAACTTATTTCTATATAATTTTATTTTATTTCTAATGTACAGTTTAGGGCCACACAACACTGGAACTGTGCATAGGTAGTTCATATAAATGCATGAAATTATTGTCAATATTATAGAAGTATATCATAATACCTGAGTCAAATATTACCGTTAAAAATTTCATAGAGCATATACCTGATCTTTATCAGGTCTGATGTTCTTTGCATATATCTCTTATGTTTTATATAGTTGAATTCTGTAAAAGCTATCCCATCATACATAATATTCCTGAGAATCAGTGGCTCAGGAGGTGCCATGTACGAATACTTCTTTTTCAGGGAAAATGGGTCTGTATTACCTGAAAGTACGAAAGCCATAATACTTCTCAGTTGATGCCATATGAAACTTTTACCATAGAAATTTATTACGCTAAATTTATCTACTTCTGAATATGAAATATTGTCTATGGTTCTCACTGTATTCCGTGTATCAAGTTTACAAAAATTTCTGAAATCATGTGTTCCTTTAAATTCGTAGAGTCTGTTCATCAAATCTTCCATATCACGCCGTTCTGTAAGTATATATGAATACATTTTCATTGAATTATGCCTGGGATTCATATAATTTTCAAGTATAGCATATGAAAGGAAAAACATATCTTCTAACTCCGCATTCAGGATCCCCATTATATCTATGATATTTCTCTCAGTATTGATAAGAAAGACATTTCCATTAGCGGAAACGTTTCTATCTGTTCTTGCTGCACTTTCAATATTTTGACATATCTCATATCTGGATAATATGCTTATAATGGAATCTTCCACGCTATTCCTGCCATTTCCTCTCTGGAATCCACTGAATTTGGTACCATCATAACCGTATTTAATGAAATAATACATTATTCATCCCCTGTAGTAATCCTAATTCCATTAAATAAATGCATTCATCAATGAATACTGGGGTAACATGGCAAAACTTTATATCGGCTGTTAATTTAATCTATTGAAATGTCGGTACCGTACAGAATTACTATCAGGGTCTCAGAAGATTTAATTAACCAGCTTCAGGAAATTGTAGAGAAAAATCATTATAATACAATTTCCGAGGCTATTCGCCTTGCAATAAACGAATTCATATCAAAGAATCATGTAAATTCTACCAGCAAGGTTGATTTAAAACTCCCAAGAAATATTTATGCTGAACTGGAAGAAGAGGTTAACAATGGGAATGCCATATCTGTTAATGATCTTATACGTTTTATTTTAAGAGAATATGCAAAGGGAAAAACAAAAAACTAAATTTAAATAAATTGTGGATATAGGTTTTTAATGGTCGTAATACGTAATACAAAACAGAATCTGATTAATGATATAGGAAAAAATTATTTTTCAAAACTCTATGACTTTGCAGGCATTATAGGGTATTCAATAGAAGAGGATGAAGAGATTAAACTGGAATTCAATCCGGACAGGCCAGATCTGTTTTCATTTTATGCCCTGAAATCTGCAATGAAAATATTTTATGATGGTGACTATCCGATAAAGCCTGTGTTCCATAAAATTGAATCACTGTTAAAAGTAGATAAATCAGTGGAGAGTGAAAGGCCATTTGCAATGTCCTTTATTGCGAAGGGAAAACCACTTGGAAAATATTACAAGCATATTATAGACTATCAGGAAAGGCTACATGATACTGCAGGAAAATCCAGGAAAAAAATGGCAATAGGCATACATGACATGGATAAAATTACACCACCGTTTAAATTTATCATGAAAAGAAAGAAAGAAATATCATTTACTACATATGATAATTTCCACGGTACTGCTGAAGAGATCCTGGTAAATCATGATAAGGGGAAACAATATGGGAATCTAATAAAATCTAAAACTTCTGTTCCGGTAATACTTGATAGCGATGGTGATATTCTTTCAATGCCACCTATTATCAATGGGATTAAATCCAGAATAGAAGAGAACACATCAAATATTTTCTTCGATATCACAGGTACTGACTACAATGCTGTACTTCATGCATTGTATCTATTCGCATATGAGATGACATTTATCGGTTATTCAGTTTCAATACCAGAAATAACAGGTAAAGGTAAAAAATATGACTGGAGAGAAATCAACCTTTCCCACGGAGAGATTAAAAAAGTTATGGGAATAGAACCTGAAAGTACAGTTATGCTTCTCAGAAAAATGGGATACAGATGTGAAATTGCATCCAACGGTTATCATGTTAAGGTTCCTGGGAACAGAATTGATGTAATGGGCCCGGTTGATCTTATAGAGGATATAGCCAAGGCATACGGATATGACAATATTGAAGAGAAGATACTTGTGACATCAGGCACGGGCCATCCCTATATCTATAACGATTATAATAGAATAATTAGTGAAATCCTCATATCTCTTAACTATCAAGAGGTAAAAACATTTGTTCTGAATTCAGGGGAATTTTACCGGAATACAGGATATGTCGGTAACGTAAGTATAGAAAACCCAAAAAGCTTGGATTATTCAATCGTAAGGGATAAAATATTTCCGGGCCTTCTTAACATTTTGAGTATAAACCGCAGAAGAAGCCTACCAGTTAAAATATTTGAAATAGGCGATGTTATTGTATCAGGAATCCAGGAAAGCCATCTCTGCATACTGTTTAATAATTCCCGCGCATCATATTCTGATATATATTCTGTCATGGAATATTTAATTTCGAGAACCGCAGGAAAAAACTTCCGGGTAGACCCGGCAGAAATGCCAGAAATGATTAACGGTAGGGGAGGCAAGATCATAATTAATGACATTTATTCTGGGATCATCGGTGAAATGAATCCGGATGTATTCACAAACTTCGGGGTACAGAATCCAGTTGCCTTTGTTGAAATAAACCTAGAAAGCCTGTTTTCAAGAATCAAATAAAAATTTTTAACAAATGTAATGATATGGCTGCCATGGAAACTGTAAACCTCAGAGAGGCTGTTATGCAATCATTCACCTCCATTGGTCCTATGCTGGACTTTATCGCACTGTTTTCTATCATAGCCCTTTATTCAGGGTCGATGCTCCCATTTGTTGTAATATTCTCATTTCTGCTTTCATATTTCACGCTTTACACCATATACTCATTTTCCAAGGTATATGTAACAAATGGTGGCTATTACTCATATGCTGGGAATGGCCTCGGGAAGGGTGCAGGATTTCTTGTATTCCTGCTTTATATCGGTTATTCAGCGCTGACTATTCCCAATATTTCTATCTTTATATCAGGTTTTCTTTATTCCATACTACAGCTTTTTGGATTCCAAGGGGCATACATTGAATATATATTTTTATTTGCATTTACTGCAACAGTTTATTTTGTAGTATCAAGGAGTTTCAGAATATCGATCAAGTATACACTTATCGCAGGGTTCATAGAAATAGCATTTGTAATATCTATGAGTATAATCTTTCTAATATTTAGATCGCCGGATTTTTCATTTTCAGGAATAAAATTTTCATTCAATCCATTTTTCTTTGGTGTAATCTTCGGGATACTGGCATTTTCCGGAGGCGGTTCAAGCATATTTTTGTCTGAGGAAACGTCGAAGGCACATATGAACACTCCACGGTCTTTAATTATATCTTTTACCATATCAGGGCTTATTATGATATTTTCAGCTTTTGCCTTGCTGATGTTTGCAGGATACCACGGTCTCTCACTCTATGAATCTAATTCATTCTACATAACAGAACTCGTAAGAGCAAGGCTAGGCGTACCATTTCTTATAATATTTTCCACATTCGGGTTAATGAGTGCCTTCAACCTTAGTGTTTCATATCTAAACGCCTTTGTACATATGATGCCAAAATTCTATAATGATTTTAATGTAAAGAAGAATTTCAGCAAAAATAAATTCATGCTCGGACTTTTTATATTTTCTATAGTAATATCATTAATTTTCATTCATTACGTTGGTTTTTTTGATTCCTTCGTAATAATTGCAGGTATAATCAGCTTTCTCTATATCATAATACATATCATATCTAATATGTCATTGATACGGATATTCAGGAAACAAAAGTTCTTCCTTCCGTTTTTATCATCAATTATACTCTCAATTGCCTTTATTTTGTCATTTTACGGGAATACTGGATATTTTGCAGTAATCAATTATTTGCTTCTGTGCTATATATCTTTTTCAATCATACTGGTAATATATATTAAAAAAGTGAGGCATGAATTTTATAAAAAAATCAGATTTGAGTATTTAGACATGATGAACAATGCACCAGAGAACAATAATGACTTAAAATAAGGTAAATTTTTATATCTTAATTTCATTATCGCAATTAAACTATGGAAATTACAGATAGAATTAAGCAAAACTTAACCCGGCATCCAGAGATCCCAGTTTTGATAGGGCTGCTTGCCCTTTACATGTTCCTGTCAAACTTTTTTGCATGGTCTCTGGCGTTTCAGCAATCATACCTCAACGTATCAGGAGGTAGTGACCCTTATTTTAATTATTATCTCGTTCAGTACATACTGAACACCCACACCCAGCTAACTCATACAATACTGCTTAATTATCCAGCAGGTACAGTCAATCCGAGACCACCTTTCTATCAGTGGAGTATAGTTTTTGCAGGATACATACTTTCTCCGTTCATGGGACTTAAAATGGGAGCTTATTATGCATTCCAGGAATCAGACGCCTTCTATGGTGCACTTTTGATCATACCTGTTTACCTTATTACGAAACAGATATTTGGAAAGAAAGCAGGGTTGTTCGCGGCTGTATTATTCACAATTATGCCAGGAAACTTGACATCCGGCATACTCACAGACGGTAGAGCCCATACACCGGAACTTATATTTGCATTCCTTTCAATATACTTCTTTGAAATGGCAGTAATATCTGCCAAAAAAGGAGTAATTATAAGTAAACTCACAGATACAAGATCATATTTCACTTCAATAAAGAAATATTACGAAGAAAATAAAATAGCTACGATTTATATTCTCATGGCCGCGGTTTCCCTAGGCGGATTGATAGTTTTCTGGCAGGGATTCCCTTATATAGAAGTTATACTACTTATCTATGTCGCAGTTCAGCTTATTTACAACTTAATAGTTAAAAAACCTACAGGATATTTAACGTATCTCACAGCCATTTATGTTGCAGCATCCTTCCCAATCGGATTCTATTATTATGATGTGACATTTATGCTGCATACATGGTTTATTCCACCACTGGTCATGGGACTTATGATAGTTGGGTTTGGGATTCTTGTAAATATTGTTGCAAGGAGGCCATGGATAATAACAATTCCGTCCATGGTAATAGTTATTGTTGCAGCATTATTTGTATTAAGTAAGACCAATCCAGCAATACTCAAAGAACTTATAACTGGGGATGGGTATTTTGTCAAATCCAGGGTATACTCAACTATTGCAGAGGCTGCCGCTCCACCTCTTGGTCAGTATATTTCGGATTTTGGACCCGGTTTATTCCTGCTCGGAATTGCTGGTGTACCATTTATAATATATAGATTTCTGAAAGAGAAAAAGGAAGCAATTCTTCTGGTAATTATATTTGCAATATTCTCCATATTCATGAGTTTTGAGGCTGCAAGATTCAATATCACTGCTGCACCAGTATATGCTATACTAGGTGGTGGGCTAATAATGTACTTTGCCGATATAATAAGGCATAATGAAGCCACAAAGAAATCAAAACATGTAAGTGGTAGAAAATCACTGCATAAAAATATCAGTGGTGTAACAGTGGGATTTGCCATAATTGTAATTTTAATATTAATAATACCATCCGGGATGGGTGCATTTTCTGCGTCAGTACCTGAAAACAGTGCGGCTTCATATGATCATATACTAAATTCAACGCTGCCCAAGGGCTTGAGACCGGACAATCCATTTGGGAATTATGGACTAGCAATAGACAATAAAACCCAGCCTCTAGCAGCATCGTTTGAATGGCTTGCAACTCAGAACGCCAATGAATCTATACAGGATAGGCCAGCATATGTTTCGTGGTGGGATTATGGTTTCCAGGAACTTGAGCAGGGCCGGCATCCAACAGTGGCCGATGATTTCCAGCAGGGAATAGCCAGCGCAGGGCAGATATTATTGGCGCAGAATCAGACACAGAGGATTTCACTCTTCATATCAAGAGTTCTGCAGACTCCAGGCGGCTATTCCGATGGTCATTTCAACGCAACTATAACAGCTGTCATGGATAAATATTTTGGAATCAATGAAACAAATACCTTAACAGGCATGTATGGAAATCCACTGGCTTCACGGTACCTCCCTCTGTTAAATGAAACTGCATATGGCAGCCATCAGATAAATGTGACTACATCAGGTAATGCAATGCACGCACTTATAATGGGCCAACTGTCTACAAAATATAATGTGAGTATACTTGTATCTGCATATACCGGCCTCGAAAAGGTAACAGGATCATCATTATCATATATTCAGATAGATCATGCACTATTTCCATTTTCAGGGAACAATCCGGGAATTTTCTATGCTCCTGCATACCTAACAGATACGGCGTCATATACGGCAGATGGAGAAGTTGTGCCCATAAACTACTATAATGTAATTGCAACAACAAGCACTGGTGCCACATATCCACTTAACAAACTCCCAGCAGGTGCCACAGTGACCAGTTATAGCCTTAGCTACACACCCACGTTTTATAACACTACTATATACAACACTGTTGTTGGTATACCACCACAGTATCTAAGCGAACTAGAGGGGGGTAGAATATCTGTATCTCCAGCATTTAATATGAGCAATTTTGAACTGGTTTATTATGCTTCAGAATACAATCCTACAAAGAATGCAACATCCACCACTCCAGGATGGACACTTATACCCATACAGACAGCATACACATATCAGAAGGAAGGAAAAGGAACAGAAGTGCTCCTCCCTGCAAACCTGATCGGCGAAGAGGATCCAATCATCCAGTATTACCCGGGTGCAGTAATAACCGGCAGGGTAACATCAGCCACAGGTGCAGGTGTTGCTGGAGTTCATATAACAATTGATGATCAGTATGGAATACCTCATGAGATAGTTACAACAAACAGCGCCGGATATTATACAATAACCGGATTACCAGGAAATGACACCCTTGTTTATTCTACAGGAAGTGTAAATTCGCTTTCTATGGAAGGTACAAATATTATTGGTACGAACTCAGTAAATGTATCTACCAATCAGGGAGAGCGGATCGGTAACTATAACATTACAGAGAATATGATCCTGCATAGGAATACGGTTTATGGTAATGTTATACTTGATAATATAACATCTTCCAACGCCGTAAACAGCGGTACAATTATACTTGACAATTCTACATACGGAATCACAAGGAATGTGACCATAACAAATGGCATTTACTCTGTGAGCAATGTGATTCCATATAACTATAATGTAACGGTAAAAACAGACGGTAACATATATAAAAATTTCACAACAATAGATGTTAGCTATAAAACACAGCAGCATTATAATTTAACCATAAAAATGGATCAGATTAAGGTAACAGCTTCCGTGGACAGTCTTGCTCTATCTGGATATACAGTTTATGTAAATCAAACAGAGGGAAATTATACATTCAAAGCAATAACTCCGAGTAACGGAACGGTAAGTATCTCAGTATTCCCTGGAACCTATATTGTTACAATAAAATCAAATGGGAGTGAGGATAAAAATTCTGTTACACTTTCTGGATGGAATAATACAAAATCAATCACACTTACACCAGAATTGACAGCCAATGTATCAGGAAAAGCCGCCCCTGGTGCTAAAGTTTGGGTATACTTCAATGGGATAATATCAGATGCACTGAACGTAACCGCCAATTCTACCGGATATTACCATATAAATATGCCATACGGTGTATATACTATTTATTCCAACGACTCAGGAAAAGCATTCGTACAGACATTGAATGTTACAGGTAACGTAGTGATGAATATAAATTATCATCAGGCACATTATTACAATATTCGATCTACAATGAAGGGGACAAAGGATTACAGTGGGCATTATGAAATACTCGCCACAAATTCAAGTGCGTTCCTGTATTCTGTTTATTCCAATTCCAGTAATGTTTACCGTATTTATCTGCCAATTGGAAATTATTCAATCTCTGGAACTGGAACGTTTAACAGCACCACCTTATCCGGATTCAATGTATCAAACCCTGATACCTCTTATAATATTACATTGAACCTTGATATTAAGGCTCCATACAATATTACAGCATCAACCAACAACTCTCTTCGCTATGCTACGGAGGGGATACTAATAGTATACAATGGAACGGTTCCATATTATTATTCAGAGCTCAATAGCGGAATTGCCACTCTTTATGGTTATAATACAAGCACTGTAAGAATCGAATCTCCATATTACTATAATAATACAAATAACAATATAAATGAACAAATATATAATGTATCCCAGAAACTGGTTAGTGTAAATATATCCATTTACAACGATTCATCGAGAGATTACAATGGAAATATATCTTTAATTGGTTCATATAACACCTATACATTAAAGATGACAAACAATACGGCAATTGGAGAAGTTGCTGAGGGCATATACTATACCCAAGTTTCAAGTAAGAGTGCTTACATAGTGCCGGTAATAACAGGCACTGTAGTCAATAACTCCAATTCCCAGATATTTATGAAGAATACAGACCTCTATTTTAGCCTGATAAATTCAAATAAGACAATAGAACGACCTGTAACCTATCTCATTAATTCAACTGGAATTCCTGTTAGATTATCACATATACCCGCAGGGACATACACACTGTATTCTTATAATGAAACCAATGAAGTAAACGGGACTATTGTAAATCTTAGCAGAATTACAATAACTCAAAATACAACAGTGGATATCGTTTATGTTAAAGGTTATAAAATAGATATTACAAATAATCTGAATATACCAGCATCATACCGCATTAAGAACGGAACCGAGGAAATAGAGACGGCGCAGAGCAGTAACACAACTATGGTGTTGCCGTCATCCAATTACACAATAACCTCGAGCGGTAACTTCATAAATTCAACAGGCGCGTATTCATATGTAAACGCCAAAGGTCAATATATAAATGTAACAGTATCTGCAGGCAATACTACCTTCAAGATCGGTCTTGTCCCCACAGAAATTAAAGACAAGTTAAGTGGTAACGTCGTTTATTATTCAAATAGTACAGCCATTTCCGGTAGAGTGCATATCGATATTACAAGAGATGGAAAAACTGTTGAAAGTACAAACTCGACCTCTTCTGGTAATTACTCCGTAAGTGGCCTTAATCCAGGAACATATGGAATATATGCAAACTATACGTATTCTGGAAATCATTATGCATACTTCGAAAACGCGACATTAAATGCATTCAGTAATAAGACCTTCAATATTTTTATGATGCCCGCATTCAGCGTTACTCTTAAAGGGTATAACAGCAAGGATGTTCCAACAAATCTTACCATCATCGATTCTTCAATGTATATAACCACATCAGAAATAACGCACACTATTTTCCTACCGGCTAACAGTACTTACGAATTTACACTAATAAATTCAACAAGCCAGAATGGAATATGGTTTAATTATTCAAAATCTGTATCGCTATACCTTAATAAATCAATTACCGAGACTCTCACACTTAAGCTTGTGCCTCTATATAAATATGTGCTTACAGACCCAAGTGTAACCGGATATGTCGGTGAGAAGGTCACAACAAATGTAACTATACAGAACAAAGGGAATATAAATAATACAATTTACCTTTATTCGGGTAAAAGTATATGGAATCTAAATTTCTCCGAAAATAATTTCACAATTCCAGTAAATACCACAAAAAGTGTAAGTATTGTTATTGAAATTCCTGCTGTTCCTGCTGGTAACAACACAATACCTATCTGGAT
Source organism: Thermoplasmata archaeon (assembly GCA_021797025.1). The sequence goes on along the minus strand of JAKAAK010000086.1, from coordinate 1,585 downwards.
AAAGGTTAATAACACCAACTTTGCACAGAGCATAGGTAATATAACGGTGGACGTGCTAAAAGGGGCAGGGTATAATTTCACGTACTCTAATTACGCTGCTGTAAACGGAACAATAAACATGATTCCCATAACCATTAAGAATACAAATAGTACTTCGCTGAATATATTCATGAGCATTTCAAATTCGGCCCATTTGAAATCGGTAGATGATATAAGTGCATATCTCACCTATAACGGCAAAAACCTTACAAATATAACACTAAATCCGGGGGAGAGTATCATAGTATATATCTACGCAAATGGTATACATGGAAGAATATTACACTCAGTGCCAATAGATGTTGACACTAATACTACAACGAGTATAGGAGAAATTTATGATAATAAGACCATTACCCCAGTGCTGCCTTCAGCCACAATAGGTACAGGATCATCAGGAACCACTATAATTAATGATTACACAGCGAATCCTGATATTACAATCTATATAGGCATCGGCATAATAGTAGCTGCATTACTTGCAGGAATTATCGGTTCTTCAATCAGATCGAGGAAAAAGAGGTAAATTAAATGAAATATACATTATTAATCATGTTTTCAGTGATTTTCGCTCTAATCGCATTATCAGGTGTAGCTCCAGTTTCAAGCATACATACAGAGATACCGGAAGCCTCCGCATCCAATTTCTCTTTTACTCCATCAGCTCCGGCCTGCGTTTATGAAAACGAAACATTCAACGTTAATCTTAGTATTGCACATTCTGGGTATCATAATTACTCTGTTGCGGCGTATTTCGGAGCTGTTAACGACACCGGTCTCTCTCCACTATTTTATTATCATAGCTCAACAAATGGAACGTTCTCTATAGCCGTTACTGCACCATCAGAATGCGAAAATATTTATGGATACGTAGATGGCTATGCTATAAATTCAACCGGTCATAAAATTTCATACACTTCCAGCATAACGATCAACGTCAGTAGACCCATAGTTTTAAGTGCAACAGTTAAAAATTCAGACCCTGTACCTATATATAACATAACTCTGACTTATACTATAGCCCATGGAACATCTTCCAAAGTCCTGCCCCCAAGCCATATAGCTAAAATAAATGGAAATTCTGTTTATAAGGATAATATTACCGTTCCGGCGGCTTCTGTATATAAAGGAAAGAATACATTAACAGTAACCACAAATAATCCGGTTATAACACTTCAGGGAAAATCATCCATAGTATTCTATAATGGTAAGGCACCAAATTATGATTGGGTATATTACATAGCCGCTGTTGCAGTTGCATTTGCAATATTCCTTATTGTTGCGTCCGGAAGAAGAAATACCGTGCGTGTACCTAAGTGGAAAAGATCAAAATCATCAAAGAAAACACAGAAGAGTAAATAATTAATTAACTTTCTTTAAACTTTAAATCAATGAATGCAAGGTTGTAAATTCTTTTTCATAAATATTTTTTCTACTGAATTTTACTGGCGTTTTAGAAATATCATATCTATCATCAATGAGTGATATTCTTGCTGCAGACAATGCATTATCATGAATTTTATGGGGAGTACTTGTATTTTCCTCG
>JAKAAK010000085.1 GCA_021797025.1 Thermoplasmata archaeon | reverse complement strand
TACTCCTTTCTTTTTCTGATTTATTATGTATTTTAATTTCTTATTGTTTAGCTTCACCCTCGGTTGAGCATTTCTATCTATATTTAAGTGATCTTTAAATAGGAACTCAATTCGGGATAACATAAAAAATCATAAAAAATATTCCCTGTTACATTATTTCCGGAATTAATTATTTTTTAAATATGGTATAAGATGAATTGTAGAGCCATAATAACTACGGAATTGGGATTATTACCTGAAATAATCCATAACCATTTGAGTACTTCCCGAATCGATTGTAACAACCTGTCCGGTAATTGATTCGTTTTTTATAAGGAATATAACGGTATTTGCGACCTCCTCCGGCGGTATAAGTTTCCCGGTCAGAGTGAACTTTCTTAAAAATTCTGAGTCGTCAAGTTTCATCAAACTGAGAAGACTGTCGCCCATTTTAGTTTTTACAACTCCAGGTGCCACAGCATTTACTCTTATATTATGCGATGCCAGCTCTAGGGACATATATTTTGTAAGTCCTATAAGGGCTGCCTTTGTAGTTCCGTAAACAGCAAGACCCGGAAATGGATTGATTCCTGCCTGGGATGCCACATTGATAATTACACCGCCCATAGATTGTTTCATGAACTCCTCTGAAAGCCTCAGGGGCGAATACAGATTTGTCCTGAACATTAATTCCAGATTTTTTTCTTCAATATTACCTATTGGCTCCAAAATGCCAACACCTGCATTATTTATAAGCACTTCCGGAATTCCCAATTCATCCACTGTATTCCTGAAAAGCATTTTTCTTCCTTCTTCAGTGGATACATCTGCGGTCACCAGCATTCCAGAGGAAATTTCATTTATCTCTTTCAGGGTTTCTTTACCTTCCTCAACATGCTTTCTGACATTGACAACAACTCTCCCTCCTTCCGATGCAAGTTTCAGAGCAATTTCCCTTCCTATTCCACGCCCTGAACCTGTTACTATACATACCCTATTCTTTATATCATACATGTTTATCGCCGTAAATCATAGAAATATCAAAATATATTTCAATCAAAATAAATTTAAATTAATATTTAAGCCTTTACAAAACCCATTTACTAAATTAGTGGGAATATTTTAAGAGCGTTATGGTAAATAGATATTTCATAGTCCTCTGCACTTAAAGTTTCTCCGTCTATCTCAAGTATTGACCGACAGTTAACATGAATTGATTTAACTCTTTTATTGATAACATCCTTATCTGAGGTATATCCACCGGTCCTTAATGAGCTAAGTTTTAGCATTACCCTGTATTTTGGCATAAATTTTATAATATGAACATCAAGAAAACCATCACTTATATCTGATTCCGGCGATGCATGTATTCCTTTTCCGTAATACTGTCCATTGGCAACAATCAAATCCAGGATATCCACAGTCATTGAATCCCCTTCAGTTGTTATACTGGCCCTTACAGGTTTTGCTTTAAATAATGAGATGATAATGGCCGTGAGGAATGTCATAGAAGTTCTCCGTTTTACGGAATTGACCCTAATCATAACATGTCCACCCAAACCAGCTTCCATTATGTTTATAAAAAATTTTGTTACACCGTTAATTTCGATTTTACCCAGATCAATTTCCCTAAAATTCCCTCTAGATATGATTTCTGGTATATCTGGCGGCCTTACTTTTCCTATTGTTCTTGATAAGTCTCCGCCTGTGCCTGCATTAACAGGTATCATTATAATATCACTTCCGGCCAGGGCCTGGGCTGCGTAGTTCATAGTACCATCCCCACCAATTACTATGAGATATTTTATATCAGAATTAATGGCAATAAAGTCAATAAAACTATCAGGTGTTTTCTCAGTATAAGAGAAGGTAACTTCATAGTCTGTTAAGATAGATTTAATGTCTTCCATTATTCCAGGAGCTTTGCCCGATCCGGCATACTTATTTATCAGTATATGCACCCTCATATATATCCCCCATTTTTTTAATTACGGTATCTTCAATGGATTTTCCCATATCCAGTGAATATATTCTCAGTGCTAGTCTTCTTCTGAGAATATCCTCCGGTTTCACCGGGCATTCGTACATTATGATGTTATCAATATCATCTGATTTCCTTGAATAATCAATGTACGGCATATTTTTAATTTTTAATTTTCGACCTAATAACCTTGATATGATTCTTGCAGTTTTTCTTGCGCCTACCCTATAATCAGTTATTTTTCCCCCGAGCACAGATATGAAATTTTCTGTTACAGATATTCTGAAATCCCTGGATATTTTTCCAGGATCATCGCCGGAGCCCAGAAGTACTCTAATCCCGCTAAAGGTTGTGATAATTCTGCCATAGGTGAAATCCGGAAACACTGATTGAAGGCTCTTTATAAGGTATTCAATATCTTCCTTTCCTACGGAGAAATCGTCAGGGTCTGTAACAAATGTATCTGTTGTGCCCGTGTATACCACATCTCCAGAAGGTATAATGAATATCTGTCTCCCATCGATGCTGGACTTAAATACAACTGCATTTTTTAATTTCCATAGGGAAAACGGAAATACGAGGTGTATACCCTTGCTTAATCTGAAATCAGATTCTTCTGGCAATCCCGCCATTTTTAATATATTGTTTCCCCAGGGCCCTGCTGCGTTTATAACAATTTTTGATGATATTTCATAACATTTTTGTGAGACAGTATCCCGGATTTTAATATAATAAAGATTCCCTGATTTTTTTATGCTCAATGCTTCAGTATAATTGAAGCAGAGTGCACCGTGCCGGTAGGCTGAAACGATATTGTAGATAACAAGTTTTGAATCCACAGTAATTCCGTCGGTATATGAATAAAAACCATCTGTATCTCCTGAATACACTCCATGGTTGCGATGGTATCTAACAAGTGGGTTCTTACCTGACATGGCATTATAAATAGCCATTCCTATACCGATTTCCACAGGATTCCACATCTGTTTTCCAGTTAAAATATGAAATTCTAATGGTTTAACAATATCTGTATGTTCTATGAGATAATTCCTTTCTTGCAGAAGATGGTAAACCTCGAGAAATTTACCTGTCTGGAGATATCGCAACCCTCCGTGAACAAGTTTTGAGGATCCGGAGCTGGTGCCTGATCCAAAGTCCTCTTTTTCCAGCAATATGGTTTTTATCCCATTTTCAGCCAATATATTTACAATTCCTGAACCGGTAATTCCACCTCCTATGATTGCCACATCAAAGTTTTTCCCATCCAGTTCTGTGAGTTTAGAATTCCTTACTTCTGCCGAAAACTCATTATTCATCCCGCCACCCTGAAAATAATTCATCATTAAGCTGATCCTGCATTTTTTCTTTTTCACGATTTTTGTAAATGGCAAACAAGGTACCTGTTCCATGGTGGTCTGTTATTGAACCACCATTTTCCAAAATGCTTTTCATGATAATCTGCCGTATGAATAAAAGATCCTCAAGTGGATTTTCAGATCTGATTATATAGGTAAAATAAATACATGCGCCGGTCTGGTATATGTGTGAAATATGGGCCATTATTATTCCCTTGAAACCTTTTTCCTTCTGCGCAATTTTAAATGAATCGATGGTGTTTTGATAAAGCTTAATAATAGTCTCCCACTGACAGGATGTTTCAAGAGTGTCTGGTACATATCCATGTTTCCAGAGTATATTGGCAAGTGCCGGCCTGCTGTACCGATCCCTTGCCCACATCTTTGCAGGGTAAGCCGTGGTAGGTATCCCTCCGATCAATTTTTCTTTAAATTGGTAATCGTTGTTTACCAGAATCATCATAGCCCCATTTTTTACGCCACGAAGACCAAGATAATCCATAAATATTTTTTTCATTCCAGTATTTTTTCCAGACATCAAGGCTATCATGGTTTCTGTTTCATTTGAAAGTCTAAGTATAGTAGGATATCTTTTCATATTCTTTATAGCCTCTATGCCTTCCTCAAAGGTTTTAAAAAAATAAGAGGAGAAATATTTTTTATCAGGAAGTTTGAAGCCCTTGATAGTTGCACCGAGAATTATGCCATATTTTCCCTCACTGCCAATTACTGCAGTTTTCACCTGTAAGCCTGCCGCCTCTCTGGGAACTTTATTATCGGATATTTCTCCCTTAGAGGTAAGAACTTTAACCGAGATTACTGAATTTTCTATGCCTCCATACTGATTGGATTCCTGGCCATTTTCCATTGTCGCTATCCATCCTCCAAGAGTTGAATAATTAAATGATTCTGGAAAGTTTCCACATGTCAGTCCATGAGCGTTCGCTTCTTTCTCAAGTTCAGGTCCTGTTATACCTGCACCGGCACTTATGACATTACCGGTAATAGAGATATTATTTAATTTTGAGGTGTTTATTGCTATCACTCCCTTTCCAGGCTTCATTCTGAAACAACCGGAAACATTTGTTCCGCCGCCGTATATTAATGCTTTTTTGCCAGAATTTGAAATGCCATTAATTATTGCGTTTATATTGCTGTTATCAGGATAAACAACTCCATCCACAATTGGTATGTGTAAACCAATCCTTGATTCTAATATTTCAACGGATGATTTGCCGATTGAATGCATATACCGTGTTTCCAGATCACTTTGGAATGATGCTTCAGGAAAATATTTGGCAAGTTCTTCGGTACTTTCTTCTTCTTTGTAACTATTTATATTTCCTTCCCCATCCCATACAATTTCACTATGGATCGAAAAAAGTTTTTCTATAAAATTAAATTCTTCTGTAAAATCTCTATCTATATTTGCCCCATAAAGAACGGATAGTGACACAGAATACAAATATGAACGTATACTTAAAATTATGTAATAATACTATTAATACAGACTGCGAGATCAGCATTAATAAATTAGTAGCCTAGCTAATATATAAACTTATTATCTCTATGAGCCCGCCGGGATTCGAACCCGGATTATAGGCTCCGGAGGCCTATATGATAATCCGTTACACCACGGGCCCTCAGGATTTATAACCGATGTCTCTCAGAAACTTTCTGCGTTTTTTCTTGTCCACATCAGATTCTACACCAACAGGTGAATACCCATCTGCAACCCCGATTATTGCATTAGTTTTTTCGGTTTTTGCTATTATCACCTTCAAGGGATTTGCAGTGGCTGCGTATATGGTCCCTATTTCCTGGCTCATCTTCAACTGTGGTAATATGCTGATGGGAAATGCATTTTTCAGCATAATGATAAATGTGTGCCCGGCAGAAATCCTTTTAATGTTATTTATTCCAGCATCTACCAGTTCACTGCTGTTTCCCTCGAATCTTATGAGTTTGTCTCCTGATGCCTCTGAAAAGACCACTGAATATTCACAGTTAGGTATTACGGTTTTTATGATTTCGTTGAGGTCTTCCACCGTCTTTATGAAGTGTGAATAGCCAATTATTACATTTACACCCTCTGGTCTTTCTATCTCAACCTCAGAAATATCCATTATTCATTATTAAACAAAGAGATATTAATTTAATGCAAATCTTAAAACTTTATTGCCTCATGAACCGGAACAGCATAATTATGGCAGCTATACCCAGTATGCTTATAACCATCAATGGAATGGCTACGGTGGCACCAAGAAACCTGGAAAAATAATAATAAATATATACAGTTATGGCACTCTGAACAGAAAAAATTGATGTAAAAGTTATAACCTGAAGGTATAGTTTTGCACGGTATTTTCTGTAATATATGGAATAAGTTGCTACCAGGACGATAAGGGCAATCAGCTCGAATATAGCAATTATTATATCAGATATCCAGAATATTTCCATATTTTATCACGGTATACAAATTAAGAATAAAAATATATTAATATATTTTTTTATTCCAGACTGGAAAGCTTGCCTGATCCTGTTATTTTGAATGTTTCATTTATTATTTCGTAATTAACGTTGTGATCTGATGTATGGTCCATATTATAGTACACAAGAGTGTAGGTCGTGTTGATATACTGGAATGCGTGAGTGGCTGAATTCTGAACAACAAACTGCGTGAAATTTGCAGTAACTGTCGCCGTATTTCCATTTATTGTAACTATGGGATTGCTGGTCGTTCCCGTAGATGCATAGAACCATACTGCCTGCCATGCCGTAAAGAACTTGCCCCAGGTGGTGTTGATTGCTGAAGTCCCGTGATATGTTCCATTGAGTGGTCCACCTACCCAGTTCAATGTTGCATTTCCCGCATACTCTTTCATGATCAGTGAAGAATTCTCTATTGCTATTTGATTCCAGTGTTCCGTTGCAAGCTCGGTAGCATCATTTACTTCTAATTGTTTCTTCTCTTTAGCAATAGCCGAGCTGTCCAAATAGTATACCCCTATAAATGCACCTGCAAATATGAGTGTCAGTGCAATAAATACTGCTGATATTACTTTCCAATTCATTTTAATCCATTATAAATTAACATGCAGGGATATAACCGTATTTCAATATTATATACAATTCGTATACAAATTACTTATAAGATGAAAGAAACAATCATAAAAATTATTACTTTTTACTGCCGATCATTTTGATAATTATTTCATAATTTTTCTGGTAATAATCAGAAAGAAAATAAATACTTCCATAACCCTGGCCCTCTCTCCTGATTATACCGTTATCAAGAAGTACTTTTATGTGGTGCTCCACTGTTCGGTAATTGGCTCCCAGTTCTCGCGATATCTGGTTTATATTCCCTGGTTCTTTATAGATATACTCAATAATTTTTACCCTTGTATTTCCCCCGCGGGTTGCCATAAGAAGCCACCACAGTATTCTGTGATATTCATCAGGAAAATCCATTGAATTTGTTATGGAGGTTTAAATATAAATATTTTGAATTTTCAATTTAAGATAAAAATATAAATTTATTATTGTTGGGTTTTCATATTGAATTCACCTGCGTCTTTCAATATTTCAGGATGCTTATTCTTATAATATAATGTCACTATCAGACCACCCGCAAGTATCCACACTATGGTTACAATGAATGATGCAAAATAGGCATCGTTTACGGCACTGGGCGCTGTCAAAAACTTTGTGAAAATATCGCTCATGGTGTAGTAAAGAACTATAAGACCTACTATTGTTGCCACTGTGGGAAGGATTCCATGTTTTAATAAGCTGAATTTATTGACCCTCTTGGTGTATATTGTAAGTGAACTATTTGCAAGCATATGCACGATGATTATAGAAATACCGGTTCCGGCTTCCAGAACAAAAGCGGCACTCAAGGGACCATAAATCAACCCCATGGTCACATCAAGAACGAATGATAGCAACGCCCATATCACAACCGCATTGGCGGGCGAATGATGTTTTGGGTTGATCTTTCCTACCGTTGCAGGGAAAATAACATTATCCCTCGCAGCTGAATACCACCAACGGCTAACGGCAGTAGCCTTTGACACTCCGTTGGAGAAGTAACTGTTGATTGTGAATATAATAAGCAGCACCAGACCGACCGGCCCCAGATAGTTATAAAACACTGTTAACCCTGCGTCGTGATGGGCAGAAAATGATGTTATATTACTTACACCCCAGCCTACTGTCAATGCGTAGGCTGCAGGAATAAGTGCTATTGCTGTAAGAATCATTGCAAAGATTATGGATTTCCCTATGTTCTTTTTCGGTTTTGTAATCTCCTCTGATACTGTTGTAACTACACCGGAACCTGTGAAATCCAGTATGGAGAATACTGAGGCAAACATGATAGATGAAAATCCGATGCTGTATGGACCGGATATTTCAAATGGAATGACTGAATTGTGCCCGCCCACTTTTATAATTATAATTATTGAACCTATCAACAGGAACATCACTTCAAGCAATCCCGTGATTGCTGTATAGTTTAAGGAGGGTCTAATTCCAAGATATGTAACAATAATGATAAAAGCAGTAAATATACCTGCAAAGAGTATCCAGAGATATGGAATCGACGTTACCTCAGGGGCCATCAGGAATATAAAACTTGAAAGACCCAGTATTCCAAATGCAGCACCGGTAATATCATAGTACATGAAACTCAATGCAGTAATAGGTCCAAAATGCCCCTTATCAGTAGCACCGGCTGCATAGGCATAATAACTCCCTGAGTTTGATTTCAATTTTGAAAATTCATACGGCGTTATCATCCATAATGCGTATATTATCCAACCAATTATTACTGAAAGCACTGTCTGAGCGCCAGAGATGGAAAATGACGCTACAAGAAGTATAGCTATATCGGCTGCAGGCGCCACCTGCCCCAGAGATTGAAAAGTACCCTGGAGAAGCCCGACAGAGTTTCTTTTTAATTTGGTGTGCGTTATAACCATAAATACACCTATATGTATTATATTTAAATAGTATAAAGGTTTTTCGTTTTCTAAACAAAGATTTTATATAATTATAATAGTAATATAATTTAAAATTACGACCTATATTAAGTGCGTGTATAAGGCATTTAGATAATTTAAAGATTAAATGCTGTGATCATAGAATTATAATAAAAAATTAGAACTGTGGATAATACCGGATTATTTTAGCTTACTAATGTTTTATAAGTTTCCAGTCGCTTTTTGCTGCAACCTTACCCTTGAGATTCTGAACATAATTATATGCAGATAATGCCGCAGTTGCTCCCTGACCGGCAGAAATTACTGCCTGTTTATAGGGTGTATCGGTGACATCACCACAGGCAAATATACCCATATGTGAAGTCCTGCCAAATTTATCCACGACTATTTCATTGCCTTTATTCAGTTCAACAAGGTTCTTAACGAAACCTGTTTTTGCTATATATCCCATTTCGGCAAATACAGCGTCGGTTTTCAGTTCATCTGTTTTTCCTGAAGATTTATTCTTAAATGTCACTGATTCAACTGATTTTTCGCCGTTAACTGATACAAGGGTGCTGTCAAAATAAATTTCCTTATTTTTAATTCCGTTGACAGTATCCAGCAATGATTCATCACCGGCAAGTTTCTTAGCGTTTGTGATATAAAGAACTTTTCTTGCAACGGAAGATAGATACACAAGAGCCTCCAGGGCATGGCTTCCATTACCGGCCACGGCCACTTCCCTTCCCCTGAACAGTGGACCGTCGCATATTGCGCAATAAGAAATTCCATGTCCTTTTAACCTGGATTCTCCGGGAACATTAAGATCTCTTGGAGTTTTACCGAAAGCAAGTATAAGAGACAGGGCAGAAAATTCTGAATTACCTGTTTTCACTGTGAACCTATCATCTTCCATATCCACGGAAACGACCTCATCGTATACAAATTCTGTGCCATAGTATGCTGCCTGTTCCTTGAATTTATTGGTAAGCTCGAATCCGCCGATCATATCAAATCCCGGATAGTTCTGGATATCGGTGGTCAGCAGCGCCTGTCCACCTATGTCCTTAGTGATTACCAGTGTCTTCATTCCCTGCCTGGCTGAATATATTGCAGAAGTGAGACCGGCAGAGGCCCCGCCGATAATTAAAATATCATAAGTTTCCATGTTGACTCTTTCATGCCAGATTTTTGATTTTCTGAACAAGGACTTCCTTTGGAACAACACCTATGGACACATCAACAGGTTTTCCATTTTTGAAGAACATAATTGTAGGAATGCTCTCTATTCTCAGGGCCCTCGATGTAACTGGGTTCTCATCAACATTAACTTTACCGAAATTTGCAACCTCAGCGTATTCTTTTGAGAGTTCATCAACAACAGGTGAAATATACCTGCATGGAGCGCACCATGCTGCCCAGAGATCTATTACTGATAGCTTTGGAGAGCTTACAAAAGATTTAAAATTCCCATCACTTAACTCAACCGGCCCTTCTTTTCCTGGATTTTTTCCGAATACATTTTTGTTTTCCATTTTATACACCTCTGAGAACACACACTGTTAATGTGCCTCCGATTAATGCTATATTAATAAAGGATATATAACTGTATTGTATGATATTGTATTAACTGTGCAATATTGTTATATAGAACTTAGTAATATACAGGTATGGGATCGTTTAACCAGATTCTGGATGAAAGCGCTACTTGCCGTGACATATTTGAATATTTTTTTGACCTGTCACCCAGCGATATCAACGTACTTTATCTACTGGAAACTGGAAAACCGGAAACTGTTGATGATATTGCATTGCGGTTAAAGAGAGACCGGACCACCGTTTTCAGATCTCTACAGCGGCTTGTAAGATCTGAGCTGGTTTCAAAGAGAAAACAGTGCATGGAGAAGGGTGGGTATTATTATTCTTATCTCAGGATCAATCCAGAAAAAATTATTGATCTTGTAAATAAAAAGGAGAAAGAATTTCATCGGGTCCTCCAGTGCCTGTTAAAGGATATCAACAGCGATTTCGATAAATAGAATTATAACAATGATTAGCCATGGATGTTTTATACGATTCATTTCTTATTCAAGAGAAAATCTTATTTATATGGAAACTATTTACTTATATGAGATTTGATGTGCAGACAGAGGATTTTCCTGAGACTTTTTATGCTTTTATAGAAATACCCCAGGGTGCAAACACGAAGCTTGAATATAAACCGGAAGTTGATAATATAGTACTGGACAGAATACTGTTTACATCCATGGTTTATCCAACAAACTATGGTTTTATACTAAACACGAAGGGTAAGGATGGAGATCCGCTGGATGTTCTTGTATTAGCATCAGTGCCCATACCATCCGGTACCATAGTAAAGTGCAGGGCTGTTGGCATTGCCCAGATGAGTGATGAGGAAGGGTCTGATAATAAGATTATTGCAGTTCCAGTTGACAAGGTCGATCCTAACTCAGTTACAATTAAGGATATAGATAGTTTCGGCGATGCCTTAAAAAATAAAATAAAGCATTTCTTCCAGCATTACAAAGAACTTGAGAAGGGAAAATTCATGACTTTTCATGGCTATGCCGGTAGGGAAGAGGCATTAAAGGAAATAAAGGAGTCATTTTTATAAATTATAACTTTTGTTCAAATAAAAAGATTTTTTAGCATTATATATTAAGCATTCTATGTGCAATAAAAAGTTCCTGATTGGTTTTATTGGACCGCTTATTACGATTTTACTTATATTTCTTGATGTCAGTATTTCTCCTTATTTTTCATGGTATAAGAATTCTTTGAGCAGCCTTGGTGTATATAGATATTTTTTTATTTTTGATTCAGCGGTGATCATCGGTGGCATATCTATTTTCATATTTGCCTTATTTCTTTATAAATATCTTGCCGTGAAAATGCTTTCCATTGCATTCATAATGACCGGGGCAGTATCCCTGTTCTTAATAGGAATTTTTGATGAGAATTTTGGGAATATACATCTTGCAATAGCAGTGATATACTTCATATTCACGCCTATAGGAATAATATTATTCAGCCTTTACAGAATTAAACCATTCCTCAGTTATTACGGCTATATTTCAGGAATTCTGTCACTGACAATAATCATTTTCGGCATATTTGCACTATTCGGATACATTAATGTCAGAATAGGACTTTCGGTTACAGAGATGCTCGAGGCAATATTGCTTTCCTCCTGGTCTTCACTGGTAGGAATTTACCTTTGCAGGCATCCTTCAAAATTAATGAAAAATTAGATTTCACTATCAATAAAATTTTCTATTAACCTGGTTCCCTTTCCGTCGAACTTCAAACGTATAACAAATTCAGAAAGCTCTCTCATTTTATTCTGTAATCTG
>JAKAAK010000084.1 GCA_021797025.1 Thermoplasmata archaeon | reverse complement strand
ATATAGTTGATACTGTACCTGAAGTTAAAAACGGATATGTGGAACTGCCTGAAAAACCCGGAATAGGAGTAAATCTAAAGGATAAAATTAATAATTATATTGCAGACGAAAACGATACTGATTTTAACTTATTCTCAGAGGGCTGGGAAAAGAGAGGTTTTAAATAAATTCGATTGTATATAATTACATATATTTTTTTAAAAATTGAAAATAAAATCATACTGTATTTTCAAAAATTAATGATATTCTGCATAACCATAAGAGACATACTGAGAGTCTGGTAGTACAGAAAATAGAAATATCAGAGTTTTACGTAGTTATTTTTTCAAGAACTGTGCCTGGTTTAACAGACCTCCATGTGATAATTAAGCCCAGGGATACTAAAAATCCAACTGATGTGACGAGTATCATGACGCCGGTAGCCCCAATGGCAACCAAAAATAATCCATATATTACATCGACAACTCCCCATGCAAACTGACCAACCCCTGTTGCAAGTACGTTCACCGTTCCCCTCACTCTTGTTGGGACATTCTCGTTTATTGAATTGATTATATTCGCAAAATTTCCATTTATCCAGAAAGAAGCGAAAGTGTATGCTGGCAGTATAAGAATATAAGTATGTCCTGTCGTAGCAAACCAAATTGTACCTGCAAGAGCCAAAAGAGTGCCTATAATCCCGGCAGATTTCCTTCCTATATATTCACTGATTAATCCATTAACCCAGTATCCTGGAATGGTTACAAATGCCCCAATAGCAATAACACCCGCCGCAGTCGTAACAGGAAAATGTAATATTTCTTCCATATAAAATGCGGCTAGGACTGCGATTGGAACCTGTGCCCCCAAATAAAAAGCGTAAAGGGCAATTGCTCTTAAAGTATCTCTTCTTGTACTCTTATCGAAAGCTTGTCTTAATGGCAGTTTATTTTCCTCTCCCTTTTTAACAAACTTTTCTGCATTCTCACCTAAAATTTTCTTTTTTGCATCAATTACTTTTTGAAAGCGCGTAGACTCTTTCATCCAAAATCTGCTAACAGCTATAAGAATTAATGGTATAACTGCTATAAACCATATATACTTGATTCCAAATGGTTTATAAAGAGTAGCAGCTATTATACCTGCAATTGAAACCCCTACTGGCCACCCTGACTGAACTATTGAGTATAGAAAACCTCTCCATCTCGATGGCATTTCTTCTGTAACCAAGGTCGCAGCAACTGATTGTTCATTCTGTGCCGCTCCTTGAGTACCGGCTCTCGCTGCCACGGCCGGTACCAAGCCGATCAGTACAGCGAACCCTGTGAGTGCTGTTAGTACACTAGCAATTAAAAGAATCACAGACCACATTATTTTACGTCCTAAGATATCTATGGAATAACCTACTAGAAATATTATTGGAACCATTGAAAACTGTATAGCGGCAAGGAAAAATGTTGTTTGAGACGGTCCAATATTAAGTATTTTAGAAATGGGGCCAATTAAATCTCCAAATAGATTCCATTCATAAACTACAGCAGTCCACCCAAGAAAAGCACTAATTTCAAGAAATCCAAGATAGGATTTTTTCTTTCCCTGTTGGACTATTTTTTCTGTATCATCGCCATTGTCCATGAAAAAATAATCAACAAAACTATAAAATGTTTTCCCTTAAAACTTTACTATATGCCGTGTTGTTTTGAGATTAGTTACAATACACTAGTTCCGATGTTTAGACATTACTATCCCAACTCGAGCTATGATATCTGGTAATCAGTTCCTTTATAGATTTATTGTTTATGAACATTTAATTTACCCTCCTTCTTTTCATATGCCTTCTCTAGTAGTTATAGTAACACACAACTTCATTCCAGTATTCCCCGATAATTGCTATAATGGGGTTATGGCTAAAATCATTATATAGTAACTATCCAGATAATAACGCGGCATACTCAAGATTACTGTTATCAAATACTATTGAAAAGAAACAATGGTAAAATGAAAAGAGACAAAGTAGATATGTGCATTTTCATTATATAATTTTCTTCTACTTGCTTTTCCTTTCCTTGATTGCTATAGCCCTCACTGGACTCCCGTCAGAACCTTCTATGTTCAGAGGGAAAGCCATGAAAAAAGCCTCTGCATATTCTTTGCCATCCAAAACCTTATCCATATTCGACATCTCCTCCAGAATTACAATATCGCTTTGTAGTAGTATCCTATGTACTTCTATTGAGGTGCCTGTTACCCTTTTATGAAGGGGGGTTTCTCCTGACCAGCCGCCAATGCTGAGGCCATCAGTTCCTACCATTTTTACCTTCTTTTCACTGAAAAATTTGGCCAGTTCGAGATCGACATAAGGCCATTCATAGTAATATTTAGAGCTAGATCCCCTGAATTTATCCCATCCAGTATGCAAAAGGATTACCTCATTCTCTTTGATGACTGACTCATGCTTTTTCACCACTGACATGTCTATAGCTGAAGCTGGTTTTGAAGATGAGACATCAAGTACTACACCTCGCCCAAAAAATGAAGTTAATGGATACATTTCAAGGGTTTTACCCCCATCAACCATATGTGCCTCAACATCCATATGGGTTCCGTGGTGAGTGTTAAGCGAAATCTTCTTGATGGCAGAACCATCTATATTAATCATGTTATGATCTTCTACTGTGAATTCCGAATTGCCTGGCCATCCTGGCATTCTGTGATACATATTATGTGTAAGGTCAAAGATCTCATATTTCTCAGGGTCAATGATATCTAACAAAAGTAACACTCCCTTCCAAGAATTTTGCACAAGTTATTCTCCTCAGTGTTCCGTCCATTAATCCATTCACACCAAAAAGTTCCATTCGAGATATTCATACTATTTTGCTTTTCTATATATTTTGCCCTACTACTCTCTAATTGAGATATGCACAGTCTATCATTATCCATTTTCGTTATACACTTTATCATATAAATTAATATAACTGAAACATATATATAAATATTAGTGGTGCGAATATAGTCTGTTTTATTTTTCTTCATTCCTGAACTCTTCAATGACTTTATCTCCTTGGGATTCAATGGTATTATATGACAATTGTTGCTTATTAAATATATATATCAATTATCTAAAGTTTTACATTAATTGATTGTGCCCCTAATCTTGTATGTTCATAAAGAGTATATTTACATTTATTCAAGACCTCAGAGATGAGTTAGAGATCGAATGTATTGATTGTTCCAAGAGAATCGAGCCCCAGGGCAAGTTTACCTCTGGACAATTAGACATCAGATGCGAAACGTGCGGAGCAGTAATGACAATTACAATAGAAGGAGACAAGATCAAAAAAACTGATATTAAAAAGTCATACAGATATAATTAGGATTTACAATATAGGCGAAGCGATGGTATCGGTACCTGTCAATAACCATAATATACACTTCTACTATTTCCTATATTTATACCGTAATCTACTAGAAGTTTTTATACTGAACTTCTAAACAAATATCTTAATCACATAGCTTGATTATTAAGTTTAGCCATAGACTTATTAAATCAATGTATTAACATTTGTGTATGATTTGTAAACAGTTATTAAATAGTAAAATTATAAAATCAAAAACAATGTTTAGCTTATGGCAAAGCTTAATATTTAATATCTATTTACATATATAGGAAGTGTAAACACATGGCAGATATAACATACAAAATTGGCGGAGGGGTTATGAAGATAAGGGATGAGTCGGATCTTCCAAAGCACATAACTTATAATGAGTACCAATCGTTATTAAATGAAATTGAAAATAATGAATATACACATTTTATCAACAGGAAAATTATCCCTTTCCAGAAGGCCAGGGACAAATTGCTGATGCAGTTTTGCTGGGAATTAGGTGGAAGGATATCTGATATAATAAATTTAGAAAAGGAGGACATAGACTTCAGGGATAAGATAATAACTGTAATTGTAAAGAAAAGGCACGGGTTTGTTAACAAGGTTCCTGTATCTGATGATCTATTATTGAATGCATCTCTCTTTACAAGCAAATACAATATTAATGGGAAATTATTCAATATAAGCAGGCAAAGGGCCTGGAAGATAATACACAATTATGGTTTGAAAATTGGCCTTGAATTGCATCCACATATGTTCAGGCATGGATTAGCGATATATCTTCTGCAGCATGGTGTTTCTGATAAAATAATTGCAAGGAGATTAGGCCATTCGAGTTCTTTAACTACACTGAAATATTATTTGGTTATAACCCCGGAAATTGAAAGGGAAGCATTGAGAGGCATAATATTATAAGTGAGGTTTATATCGAAGGCTACTTCACTATAAACCCATCGGAGGCCAAATACTGAATCGGCCTTTGTAAGCTGGATATACAAAGGAGGTTTTGGATGTACTTAAGTAAACCACATAATCTCTTTCCAAAGCATTTCTGCTTAATGGCAGCGATAAGTTTTCATAAAGATAATCCCGCAGTTCTACTAATTTGAGGATCATTGATGCCAAAGTTTCAGTTGAATGATACAAATAATCATTTTTCCGAAGTTCAGCTTTTTTGAAAACCCCATAATTTTCATGTTCAGGTTCAATTTCCAAAAATTCTCCCATTAATTTCTTCAGGTCATCGATGGTAAGCCATTCTTCTTCCTTTTCAAACGGTTGAAAATAGAAATTTTTCCTCCCCTTTAAAAATTGGTCAAAGGAAATCAATTTGGCACGGGCCTCATCGTGTTCATAGCCCTGTGGGCTCAGATAATCTAACATATGTGCAAATAGTCCTCTAGCCGATAACAGCTGTATGTTATAATTATAAAATACCTTATTGTTCAGGTTTATGTGTATTAATCTATCCACAAAATCGATATTGGCATCGTTGCGATTTATGCCAAGGCCAACATTTAGTATATGCTTCAATTCACGAAGATTCATTTCCTCTTCTAAAGTAAGCACAGTGTATGGAATATCCCGTTCTATCTCAAGTATTGTGACATAAAAGATGCCTATTTCTTCCCATATGTCCTGGTAGAGAAATTCAAGCCTTATAGTTCTTATAATTTTGACCATCTCGGAGTTAAGAGACATTTCCCTGTCTTTAAAGTGCATTAAATAATCTCTTGTGAGTGAAGTTAACTTTTCTATGTCTATATTATTCTTGCCCCCGAAGTTTATTTTAGCCAGTACTTCGGATAGGATTTCATTAACCCCAAGAAAAATGCTGATTCTAAAATTATAATTATATTTTAGATCCTGCTTAATGGCCGAAATTCTGTTTAGAACTGATGGGGCCATCAAGCGAGAACTCATGGCGTTCCTGTAATAATATGCATATCCTTCGAAAGGTTCTTTCTTATTGTTTCTTTTGAGTTTAACGGCATGTATTTCCGGGCTATTTTCAATTTCCACTATTAATACATGGTTATTTTGTGGCGTCTCTACCGTTTCTATAACAAAAAGGCCAGCCATGGAAGGTTCTATTTTATCAATTATGTGGTTTTCTATACTATCACTGGTTTCCTGGCATCCAACTATTTGCCTCTCTGAATCAGTAACTCCAATGATAAGTATGCCACCTTGACTATTAGCAAACGCTACTACTTCTCCCAAAAGGTTCTTATCAATATCTTCTGAAACACTTCTCTTGAACTCTACTCTAGCGTCTTCCATATTGCTAT
Source organism: Thermoplasmata archaeon (assembly GCA_021797025.1). The sequence continues at coordinate 6,059 of JAKAAK010000084.1, read as the reverse complement.
CTAGAAAATCTTTTAGATCCTTGTAAGACGGCCGTGGGGTACCAAATATTTGCTCTATAAACATTAATGCTATATTATAGGAAAACTTGGTATATTTAACTTTCTCTCCATATGTAAATATCAGAACAATGATTAAATCATTCAATAACATGGAAGTATGTTATATAACACCTAATAATTTATATATTATTTACATATATTACAACGTGGAATCTTTACTGGATATAAACTATAAGCCGGTGCTGAAATGGGCAGGCGGCAAGAGACAATTATTAAATGATTTAATTAAATATGTACCAAATAATTTTAATAAATACTATGAACCTTTTATTGGCGGTGGATCATTCTTAATAAAACTATATTCCATGGATAAGATAAGCAGTGCCGTAATATCTGATCTTAACACCGATTTATACAATCTATACATTACCATAAAATCCAATCCGTATGCATTGATAAATGAATTAAAAGACCTTGAATTTAAGAATAACTCTAATGACTATTACAAAGCAAGGGAATTATTCAATTCAACAGATGATGTTGTAAACAGATCTGCATTGTTGATATATTTGAATAAGCACTGCTACAATGGTTTATACCGTGTAAATTCACAGAATAAATTTAATGTACCATACGGGAAATATGTAAATCCAGGAATGCCCCTGGAATCTAATATAATGGGCCTTTCAAACCTATTCCAGAAATGCACAATATTAAATGAAGATTTTGAAGAAGCTGTTAAAAGCGCATCAAAAGACGATTTTGTTTATTTTGACCCACCATATATGCCTGTAAATAAAACATCAAATTTTACAGATTACACATCAAATGGCTTTTCTGAAAAGGATCAGGAAAGGCTTTTCAATGTTTTTAAAAGGCTTTCCAGCAAAGGTGTGTATGTAATGGAAAGCAATTCTGATACGGATTTTATAAAAAATCTATATAAAGAGTTCAATTTAATAGAAGTCAATGCCAGGAGAAACATTAATTCCATAGGGACTAAGCGTGGAATAATCAATGAATTAATAATAACAAATTACGGTGTTCAATAATGCCTGGGGGATCCGGAACCAGAACAGGCACTGGGCAGGAGTTAATGATTGAAAGCCTGCTGGAATTCAATCATTATGATTATCAAAAGCAGGTATTTATTGGAAAGCAATTGTTCAACAACAGGTATAAGGCAGATTTTGTAGTGGACCGTTCCATTATTGTAAGCCTGAAATGGCAGCAGGTGGCAGGGACTGCAGAACAGAAGGTAATATATGAGATAGCTTCACTAATAAAAATAATAGAGAATGATAATTTTAAAAAAGCCTATGTGGTAATAGGCGGCAATGGTTTCTCACAGAATGCAAAGGAGTACCTTTTCAGGCAGGAACATAGAAACATATTGAAACATGGAGATTTGGTTGAAAACATAGGTGTTGAGGATTTTATAGCAAGGTTGAATAATCATAATTTATAATTCTGTTATTTCAAATATTTATACGGTAAATTACTAGGTAGTTTTTATATTGAACTGTGTTAACGAGTATGAGGTTTGAACTGTACTTTCAACACAAACCCCCGGGTCAAAAAAGAAATCTTAATTATATACCTAGTTATCTTTCTCTTATGAGCTTATTAGAGGATGCCATCAAATATACGAAGGAACAATTCAGCGTTGCCAACAGTGAAGAGCTGTCTCAAGAACGAGAATTTATAGATAAATATAGTAAGGTTTTCAGTTTAAGTCATATTGATGACCTCCAGTGGAAGGAATTTCATGATTTCTTGAAAGAGGAATACAAAAAACCTTGGAGTCTTCTATATTTGTACAGCACTAAACTTGAGGCTAACTTTGATAAACTCAAAATAGTATTGAAAATCCTTCTGGATGAGTCCAAACCAATTGGAGAGAGGCTTAGGGAAACGGTCTCCGATAAAGGCAAATTTAAAGTGCCGAAGTTTGGCCCCGCTGTGGCAACGGCCATACTTATAGTTGTTTTTCCTGAGAAGTATGCAGTCTACAACGGTACAGTTGTAGAGGCAATGAATTTAATTCAAAATGCAACGTATTCCACGACCAGGAATTACTTCGCTGAACATTATGAGGAATTTAATAAATATGCTAATGATTTGGCAAAACAACATGGTATTAGCCTCTGGGAACTGAACTGGGCATGGCAGTATATCACTGAACACCCTGAGGAAAATATAGCTCGCTCTGGATATCAAAAAGCCCTTAAGCGAATTATAGAACTATATGGGGAAATCAACAAGAACTGCGACCTGTTAACTTCAAAAGACAAGGTAATGTCAGAATACCAAAAATCATTCTCTCCCTCAAATATAAAAAATATAGAAAAGGATGAATTTATTAATTTCTTAAATTTTAAGACTAACAATCACTGGAGCGGCCTCCATAGGCAAGCCAAAAACATCACAAGTGACATGGAGAAGTTGAGAAAAACTCTGTCAGAACTTCTTGATGATTCTAAAGATATCAAAGATAGAATTGATAATATGTATATAGGCAAGGTGAATGGACGCTATCTTTGTAAGGTAAAAGGGCTTGATCATGGTATTTACACACCCATTCTCATGATAGGATCAAATCAAAAATTTGCAGTATGGAATTCTAAAAGCGAAGGTTTTCTCTCTAGATATGCTATAAATCCTAGTAAGAAAGGTAAAAGTCCTGGAAAATATTATGAAGAAGTCAATGATAGATTCAATGGACTTTCTAAGGGGTCAGGGCTAGACATGTGGACACTTGATGCGTTATTCTATTATGATGATTTTTATAGTGAACAAATTCCGGCAGAAATTAAGGACAGGAAAGAACTGTGGGATAATCTTAGCAAAAACCCGGATGGGAGAGTGCCTGTGTCTGAGTTGTCAAGAGCAAAGTTGCCCATTGATCAAAGTGGTTCTTTTTCTCCCAAGGATTCTGGTCTTGGAGAAATAATTTCACGTAGAATTTTGATCACTGATACTCAGTACAAGGAGATAATTGAGGAGGGCGGCCTAAATTATAAACCTTCTAAAACAGGAAAGCAACAACAAGATGAAATTGAAGGTATAATTGGCGCAATGCAGTATCAGGTCCCAATATTCGTGATCATTGGCAAAAGGGATGACAAGGAATTTAGAAAGGTGAAAATTGGTCTAGTTAGGGCATATAACGAAATGGTAGAAACATTCCTTGTTGACGTGTTTGATCATTGGCCTAACCATGAGGAACTTGTTTTTAAGTCTAAAGACGAAGAAGAAACAGAATTTGACCCATACTCTAAAGATACAGATAGTAAGAAAGCTTTAAATGACATTCGCCCTGGACAGGCTAAATTTAAATTTGACGTAATTAAAAAATATGGTGCAAGATGTGCGGTTTGTGGAGTAGACTTGAAAGAAGTTCTCGAGGCAGCACATATTGTTCCAAAGTCTGAACATGGGGTAGACGATTCACGAAATGGATTGATATTGTGTGCGAACCATCACAAAATGTTTGATGGTAATTTGTTCGCTATAGATACCAATTACAAACTCGTCTTTAGGAAAGGCTACAATAAAGATAATTTAATGATTAATGTAGAAAATTTATCGCGCTTAGCTGATAAGCCAGATAAGAGGGCAATTATAGAAAGATATAAAATGTTTAAAAAGGTAGAGTGAAGTATATACCCTTAAAATAATCTAGAGGGCCTTAAATATTGTAAACTATAAATAAAATATTACATGCAATAATCCAATATAGGTAATATTTAAAGGCGCTTATAAATTCTGAGTAAAGTGAATGTTTTGCTAAACTTGCGTTTAGGAATATATTAGAACAATTGCAATGTGACAAATTTTATTACTTTTTCTCTCTACTGCATTTTACTGTGCTTCTTCTATTAAGCTTTGGATAATTAATTCATTATACCTAATCTCTTTGACAATATGGAAGTATTCTAAAGTTAAAAATATTGCTGAAACAATTATTATTATTAATCCTGTGAATAATATTAATGGAAAAAGGCCATAGTAGCTATTGTTGTATAAATACAATAGTAGTAATAAGCTCAATAAAATTACTGTAACTAGATAGAATATAATTTTTTTCATTTTTGCCAAATGTGTGATTTTGGAATGAACAATTTTAGCTATATCCATAGAATTGTATTGATGTAAAATATATCAATCTAACGTGAATATTCAATCTGTTTGATATAGGGTAGTCAATTCATATACCATGGCCATGCATATAGATGTAAAATCGAAGATAGAAGGTTTGATATCGGAAGGTACATGGCTCAGATGAACTACAATAATTTATAGGTTTTTTGTGTTATCTTTTTGACATATTTTTGAGTCAAGAGGAAATAGAAAATTTTTATAGGGGATATATTATTAATACATTTAGTATGTGTTAAGTGAGATAAGAGACACTGAAGAGAAAATGCACCATATGGATATGTAAAGGAATAACAAACAGTACAATCTGAAAAGATAAAAAGATTAAAGATATAAAACCGATTAAGGTGTGTAATAAAACCAAGGTAATAAAATGAGAACAAATCATATAAACTTATACTTGAATAAAATAACTACGCAAAATGCTATTTTGCCTCGCTATGTTGATATGCGATCATTTTTATGTGAAGCTGGTAAAGCAAGAACATATTTGTTATCGTATGCCATCTGTAATTATTGGTGAAATAATATGCCTGTTTTAAATTGGATTGGTAAAGAAGCAGTTGTAAATCACGATAAAGAAGTACCTTTTAGATTGTTAAAAAAAGTAAAATCACTTTCTTATGGTGAAAACTCACAAAATTTGATAATACATGGCGATAATTTAGAGGCTTTGAAAGCTCTCATGCCTTATTATCAGGGCAAAGTAAAATGTATCTATATTGATCCACCATATAACACAGGTAATGAAGGATGGGTATACAATGACAAAGTCAATTCACCTAAAATAAAAAAATGGCTTGGGAAGGTAGTCGGAAGTGAATCTCAGGACCTATGTAGTCATGATAAATGGCTCTGTATGATGTATCCACGTCTGAAGTTACTTAGGGAATTATTGAGTGAGGATGGAGTTATTTTTGTCAGTATTGACGATAACGAGCAGGTAAATTTAAAATTATTAATGAATGAAGTTTTTGGGAGTGAAAACACAATTGGAAATTTTGTTTGGAGAAAGAAGGCAGGAGCAGGGGCAGATTCTAAACTTATGTTTAAACAACATGAGTATATAATTTTTTATGCAAAAAATATCAATATGCTTACGAATTTCTATGAACCATTAAATGAAAAACAGCTTAGAGAATATAAAAATCCAGATAATGACAAAAGAGGGCTTTGGGCTCCCACAGATTTAACGGCACCTTCTTCTGATTTAGATGATTCCCGTCTTTATGAAATTATCAGTCCAACAGGAAAGAAATGGTTAAAGCGATGGTCATACACTCAAAAAAACTTAGAAGAATTGAGAAAATTGGATTTAATATGGTTTGGAAAGGATGGAAATTCTATGCCTAAAAGAAAAAGATTTTTATCAGAAAAAAAGGGCTTAGTTCCTCGTTCTTGGATTGATTGGGTTTTAACTTCTCAAGGAAAGATGGATATAGAATTCATATTCGGAAAAGAAACAAGAATATTTAATTATCCAAAACCCACAAAATTAATTTCTCATCTTATTAGAATTGCATCTGATAAAGATAGTATTGTTTTGGACTCCTTCGCAGGTTCAGGTACAACAGGACACGCAGTTTTGGATTTGAATAAAGAAGATAGTGGAAATAGAAAATTTATTTTAATTGAAATGGAAGATGATATCGCTAAAAACATCACAACTGAAAGAATCAAACGGGCAATAGAAAAATTTGATTATAAGGCTGGTTTCGAGTTCTGTGAACTAGACAAGCCCTTATTTAACGAATCTGGACAGATAAGCGATGAATGTACTTTTGATCAATTAGCAACGTATATTTATTTCACTGAAACCAATACAAATATTGACACAAAAGAGATAGCAGGTAATTTTATTGGAAACTATGACGAAACTGAATATTACCTTCTCTTTA
>JAKAAK010000083.1 GCA_021797025.1 Thermoplasmata archaeon | reverse complement strand
AAGGAATGAAAAATTACCCTGAAGCCCTTGAAGTGCTGGCGGAGCAATTAAAAATCAAGCTTTCCGGGAGTAATGAAGCAGAGATAAGGATACCGGGAAGCGTGGCAAAATCTGGGCAGACACTATACGGAATGTCAGCCACTGAGATGAATGACATTATCCGGTCACTACTTCCAGAAATATTCAAATGTATTGACATGGCATTATCTGGGTCCGGGGTAAGCAGGAAGGATATTGATGTTATAATCCTGACAGGAGGGCAGCTGAAGATGCCGCAGTTGAGATCAGCCATAGAGGACTATCTTTCTATGCATGCTGCAAAGGGCATAAATCCAGAGACTGCTGTTGCAACAGGTGCTTCAATTATTGCCTCAGGCTATACATATGCGGAGAACGGTGCAGTTGCAAAGATCAGGGTCCATGACGTCGTTCCATTGACCCTGGGAAGCGTGATCCTCAACGATATTGTTATACCCATGATTCCTGCAAATTCAAGGATACCGTGCAGTGCAACACGGCCATTCACCACAATCAGGGATTACCAGAAAGAGATAGAGATAAAGGCTGTTCAGGGTGATCGTCCAATGGGATCTGACAATATCCAGCTGGGAAAATTCATACTCACCGGCATTAAACCGGCTCCAAGGGGAGAGGTATCTATAGATGTCACCTACCGCGTTGATAAAAACGGCATACTCACAGTATCTGCAAGGGACAGGGATACAGGGTCATTCAAAGAAATAAAGATAGAGAATTCAATGCAGCACAGCCCGGAAGAGATAAGGGAAATGAAGGAAAAAGTAAAGGCATACTTCAAAAGAGACGCAGATATGAAGAAAATGGCGGAGGTAATGAACAGGTCTGAAGATCTGCTGCACAGGCTGAAGGTCATAGCAAATGAACAGCTGTCATCCGGAACCGTGTATTACAATGTAAATACAGACATACTAAGGATAAGCAAGGCAATAAAGTCAGGAAATGTCAGATTACTGTCACAGCTTGCCAGGAAAATTGAAAAGGAATACGGAATCACTGATTGAGTGATGAAAAGTACTCTTCCGCTTCTTTCCTGAACTCATTCATATACTTCTTATGGGCATCCGGGTTGTGGCCTCCTTTAAGGTAATTTCCCCCGCTGATCTCAAGGAATTCATCCAGCAGTCTTTTATCGCTGGACATGACCATAAGTGAAGGACCAGTATCTCCTGTAATGTATATTCCAGGATTTTTCTTCCTGAATTCAAGGAATATTTTGAGCAATGCAAGGCTTTCTGGAGTCTGGACAATATTTCCTCTTGACATGAGCACAGAGTTCAGGCTGAACATATCCTCTAATCCCCTCTCCATGAGATCCTCTGTATTGAAACCTCTGGATACTATATCACTGAGCCTTCTGTATTTTTCGCTTATCCACGAATTGTAAAACGGAGATTTGACGGACTCGGAGTGTGCGCTGGTGGTCTGGTAATCTATATTGGCTGGGAATATTGCATAGTTTATTTTTGTGACATCTGCTGGTATTTTAACGGCATAGGATTCATTTTCATTTATACCTGGATATGAAAGCCATATTGAGGGCCCGTTGACGGCTGCCCTGGTGCCTGAACCAGAGACCATCCTGGCATACCTGGATACTATGCTGTCGTCTCTGCCTGCGCCCTCACCTAATATATTTTTTACAATGCTCCTGGAAACCGCTGATGCGACCGCAGAGGATTCGCTCATACCCTTGGCATCACTGTATTTTCTGTACCTCTTTATGTAGAATGAGAATGAACCTTTAATATTATTATTTTTCCTGAAAAACTCCAGAGGCTTTCTGTATCTTTCCATATATTTATCAGCGGGCTTCCCATCCAGCATCACATCATCATTCCCAGAATTCTTATTATATCTGCAGGCACTGAAAATCAGGGAAAAATCCGTGTTGAAGGAAATGGACGGATTATATGCAATATTGTAATAGCTGTCATAATAGCCCAGGAACTTTTCAAATGCCTTTATGGGGTAGCTGTAACCTGTGGAGATTTTATTATCCTCAGGTTCCGGGTCATAATTATCCAGTGGCCTGTATATGCCAGAATCAGAAAGTTTTCTCTTTATTGTTTCCCCCTCAAATTTGTAATCCATGGTAAGGTAATAATGACATTTAATAAAAACCTACATGAATCCAAGCCAGAGAAGCAGTATCCCTACAAATTCAGCGTAATAAAGGAATACAGGTATTTTTACTATGAATAATGTGCCTGCCACAGAAACCACAAGGACACCTGCTATGATGCTCAATAACTTGTTGCTGTGGAATTTTTTATAGCTGATAGCTGCAATAATAATTATGAATACTGCAGCCGGGAAAGTAACGGCAGATGATGATATTGTAACACCAAGCGGAAGAACCCCGAAGACTATGTGGCTTCTTATTATGTTGCCAACGGGATACAGCACCAGGGTTGCAATCAGGAATACTGTTGCAAGAATAGAATAGATATAATAATAATTCAGGAATTTTTTATTTCCAAACAGGGCAAATGAACCCAGGGCAAGGAACTGGACCAGGATTGCCACCAGAAACAGGTACAGGTCTATAATGAATCTATCATAGATGTTGTTTGCCATGAGAATTTCCAGCAGAACTGCAATTGTGAATACTATGAGGCCTGAGGACCAGTAAAGAAGATTCAGCTGCTTCTTTGCAAGATATTTTCGTACAATGAAAAATGTTAATCCAGCACTAAGGAGGAATATTACTATGGTGGAGAAAGTGACAAAGGCTGTAGAGACTACCGAAAACATATGGGTAAATTGCAGAACAGGATATAAACATAGTACCATAATTAGTAATAATATGCTATAATCACTGTGAAAAATATGCTTAACGAATTGCTGACACTTTCTAAACTGGTGTTATCAGATTATTGTGGAGAGGAGCACCCTCATCAGTAGAATTACAGTATGGTCAACTTTATTTATTGTTATATAATAGTGTCCAATCTTTACTCAATTGTTCGAAAATTGTCATATTTATTAATTTGACAAATATTCGTGGGATACAGCTGCAAACCAAATCCCGTTGATTATTGAAAGGTTGGCTCAAATAGTTACGGAAGACAGGCCAAGGAAGTACTCAAATGCCCTGGTTGTTAAGATCATTGTAATCCTGAGAATATACGGAATATCATGAAGATCATGTATATGGTGAGTTGACAAATGTTTGAAAACTCTTTGTTATAATAAAGCCCATTGAATTTTTAATGCTTAAGTAAGATTCTGAAACAAAAATTTAAAACCTACAACGTAATATAAATATAGATTAAAATGAAAATTTTACAGGTTATCCATGGATATGTTCCTGATTACAACGCAGGTTCAGAAAACTATACATCCACCATAGTTAATGAGTTGCTATCAAGAGGGCATAGAATTACAGTTTTTTCTAGAATTGAAGACCCATTCCTGGAAGAATATAATCTGGCAGTGAAAACATACGATGCCAATTTTAAGCATTATACAATAAATCTGGCACGCACAAAAGATCGGTTTATTAGTGAAGAGGTGGACAATGCATTTAAAGAAATTTTAAGAGAAGTGGAGCCCGACATCGTTCATTTTCAGCATTTGAATCATCTTTCATTAAAACTTCCGAAACTAGTCAGAGAACACGGAATACCATCTATTTATACACTTCATGATTTCTGGTTAATGTGCCCCAGGGGACAATTTTTGCAGATGAATCTTCGTGGCGAGCCATGGAATTTATGTGATGGACAGGAAAACTCAAAATGCGCCACAGTATGTTATTCCCGTTATCATACTGGAGAATATACCGGGTCTTTTGATGAAGATTACTGGAAATATTGGGTAGATAAAAGAATGGCGGCTGCAAGGGAAGCAATAAAAAACATTGATCTTTTTATTTCTCCATCGAAAACTGTAACAGATTCCTTTTTATCATCTTTTGGTGAGGAAAATAAAGTAATTTACCTTGATTATGGCTTTGACTTGAAAAGATTGAAAGGTAGGGCAAGAACTAGAGAGCCAGGGGTTTTTGTTTTTGGTTATATAGGGACACACATTCCGGCCAAAGGTATAAAATCTTTAATAGAGGCTTTTTCAAAATTAAAGAATAATACAATTTTACGTATATGGGGCAGGGAAAAGGGGGAGTTCACACCATATTTAAAGAAATTTGCTATTTCTTTAGGGGAGCAAGTATACACAAGAATACAGTGGATGGGAGAATTCAATAGTGATAGAATAGTAGAAGAGGTTTTCAACAACGTGGATTGTATTGTAGTACCATCTATTTGGCTTGAAAATTCTCCCCTTGTGATACATGAAGCACAGCAGGCCAGAGTGCCAATCATAACAGCCAATACGGGTGGAATGGCAGAATACGTCCATGAAGGGGTTAATGGAGTATTATTTAATTTCAGAAACACTAATTCCCTAGCAAATAAAATGGATTATGCCATAACCAATCCTGATGCCGTTATTAAACTTGGAAATAGGGGATATGCGTTTTCTCTAACTGGGGATGTCCCATCAGTAAAAGAACATGTAAATAAAATAATGGACATATACAGTGAACTCATCTCTCAGTATAAAACTAAAAAAAAGTAGATTATTCCTATAACTCAGGAATGATTCTTATTATTTCCTGGAACCCTTCATCTTCAGATGGTGCCTCTAAAAAGGCAGCGAGATTTCTGATAGTAGTTTCTAAAACCTTTTTTTCACGTTTTGAATTCCTATCCAAAGCTATATTTAGCGGAGTATCAAGAAAAACAGCAATCAAATAGAATTTCGCCATACAGATAGATTCAATACCTGAAATTATTCTTCGCCTAAACGATTTTGTCAGAGCCATAGAATCGATGACCGTATTGGTGCCGGCATGAAGTGATTCTACAGAGCTCAAAGTGGCTATATCCCAAATTTTCTTTTCTAGTTCGTCATCCAATTCCTGTGGGAAAAATCCATAGACCTCCTTTCTTATATTGTCTAGGGCTATAATTTTGCAAGTATTAGCTAGGTTATTCATTGTCCATGTGGACTTGCCAGATCCCGGTATTCCAATAGTTAGATACAGAATTGGCATTACTGCTTCTTCTGAAACATGCTTATTTATTGATTTTCTAGACATTGAGCATCACCCTATTAAGAGATTTTCTTTGATTTTCATAATTACATTATTATCTATACCGGCGATTGAAAGATATCCACGAGTTCCACCATACGACTCAAGAGCATCAAGGAAATTCACTATATACTCTTTTTTTAATATTCCGGGGAGTATATAATAATTCTGGATTATAGAAGTCCTATCAAAGCCGAGAATGGACAATAACATTGCTGTAATTATTCCTGTTCTGTCTACCCCCGCATTGCAATGATATATTATCGGAAAACATTCTATATCCGAGATAATGCCAAAAAATTTTTGTAATGCATTATTGAAGTGTTTTTTATTCAGGATATTTACATATAAAGCCATCCTGTCAACTTCATTGTTATTTTCTGCTGGTTTTTCAAGTCCTTCTCCCAGATCTATGGGTATGCTAACATATCTTACTATATTTTTTATTTCCTGAGAATATCCATGTTTTTGCAATTCTATTTCCGTTCTAAAATCAATAATTGTTTTAATGTTTCCACTGGTAAGGAAATCTGATAATGCCTGAACTGGCTGGGTATCCAGCCTTGCCGATCTATATACAATTTTACTTTTAATTTTGCCCAGAGTTGACAGGTCTATAAGTCTCCAGAACTGTGGATATCTATTGACTAAATATTCTTTAAATCTGGCTATCTTCTTTATGTATGATTCGGGGAATACATTGCTATCAGTTATTGTGCGTTCATATAATTCCCACAGTTCTCCCCTGTGCTGTATAAGGTCCACGGCATTCATTTTAGCACTGAGACCCACAAGGGCTTTCCTCTTTGTATATTCTAACTTCTGCAGTAACCACTGGGGAAGAAAAAGAAATTTTTGATCTTTATTTATTGAATAAACTATTGTTGATAGTTTAAAAAGGGCAAGATTGTAATTGAAAAATGCCCTGTAAGTGTCGCCTCTGCTCAGGTTTAGTTCTATCGAATCATAATAACCCAAAAATGAATCTGCCTCTTTGATGGTAGATGATACAGCATCATTTTTTCTCAAACGCGCTGAGTTGTACATTTCGTCAAATTTCTTGTCCTTTGAGAGTAAGATGGAAGATGGGAGGCTAATTTCGGACCCACCTATTAATAATGACGCTTCTTCAGGTCGAGTCATGTCAAAGAACAATATATCTAGCTTTAATAACCCTGATCTACCAAATATAGTATATTTGTATCCCTTTTTTATGAAAGTAAAATAATCGAGGGTTTCCAGAATCGAATTGAATGCACTTTCACTGGATTCTATTTGTTTTAACAGAACAATCAAATCCACATCAGAAAGATATCCCATTTCATCCCTGGATGCAGAACCATAAAGGGCAATTCCGAGAACTTCATCCAGTTCACCTGCAATTTTTGTTATCGTTTTCACAATGCCTGCTGTTTCATCATTAAAAATATTTTCAAGATTCTTATATTCAATCATTGTTTTTCACCTTTTTCCCAATAATAATAGAATTGCCAGATTGCAACTTTATTATATCTTTTATTAGAAAACCGCTGGATTTCATTAATTCCCTGAATTCATCAACACCTCGCTCCTTACCTCCGTTAACCAAGAAAAGATGCAGTGAAAGTATAGATCCTGAACTCTTTATTTCGCGTGAAACAGTTTCAGTTATAAATAACGTGCCGTCATCATCAAGGCTTTCATAAGCATTGTCCAATATTTTCTTTACAGATGTATCATTCCAGTCATGCAGTATCTTGGTAAGCAATATTGCATCTCCCTTTATTCCCCAGTTATTCAATATATCACATTTCATTAGATGTATTCTACTGTTTAACTTGCGTTGCATCCTTATGGCATCAATAACAGACCCCAGCTCTAATAAATAACCATCCTGTTTATCGCTGTTATTTATTATGCTTTCAAGCAAATACCCGAAACCACCACCGGCATCTATAATTCTCCTGTAATGTCTAAAATCAATTCTATTTTTAATTTCTGAATAATCTATTTTAGCATATTCAAACATTGCATGCTGATATACATTCATTTCATCTGGCCTTCTATCCAGCCATGAAAACAGGTCTTCACCCGTAGCAATTTTGAAACCTGACTGTTGCCCTATAAGGGATTTGTCTATATTTGCCCACGCTGGAAGTGTTTGGGATATCCAGTGTTTTACAATATTTTTTGCAAACCCTGGCAACTGGTCCTTTACATCGTCAAATCTATGGGAAAGCATCCAGTAATTATCATGAAATTCAATATAGCCTCTTTCATCCAAAGAATTGAGAAGATAAAGTAATCTTTCTTCTTCAATCCCGGTGCTTTCTGAAATTTTTTCTATAGGTGCGGGAAGGATATCAAATATTCCAAGGTCAATTGCGCCTGCTAGCATAAATGATTTCCAGTATCCAACAATATCATGAGAAATTGCTAACAGGTTATTTTTACCAGTCTTTCTTATAGTTTTTTCAATGCCACCTTTAATGTTTATCAGGCATATATCACCATTTTGTAGTGATACCCTGGAAAAGCCATTATAAAATGGTTCAACGGATACAAACCTTTCAGTATATAGTTCATTTCCATGGAGATCTATATGAAACCATCCTTTACTGTCCTTAGCCGGTGCATAGCCTTTATGGAATACTCCAAGGTCCAGAAATAATTCTGAATATATGGGAATACCATCCCGGTTAATATGGAAATAATAGCCCTCATCATTCTGCACTGCGGCAAGTCCAGACTTATAGTCGCCAGCATATCTGAATTTGGATGGATATGCCGGATTTCCATAAATGTCTATATGAAAATAATTATTTTCATTATCTCTTACGGCACATAATTTTTCCTGGTAATTTCCACACCAGGCGAATCTGGAACTATACGCCGGAGTTCCATTTTCCTTTATATGATATGAATAGCCATCTTTTACCACGCAGGCGAGCCCATCGTAATATCCCCATGCTTTGTCAAAAGAACCTGTATATGCAACTTTACCATCTGGCCTTATATGGAACCATCTATTTCCTTTCCTTACCGGTGCAAGCCCTGGGTAATGAAAAGACATAACTTCATCGAACTTTGCATCATAAAGCGGTTTGCCATTCAGTATATGATGTGTCATATCTTCTGATACTGTCGAGTTTTTCCAGCAATCATCACTATTAAATTGAGTTACCATTGAAAATCACTATTAAATATATTTTAATTATGCCGGCTTCGGTCTTCTCATATTGCAGGTCTGGCAAACCTTATTTTCCATATAACTGCCCCTAAGTTTTTGATAAGATTCCCCGAACCAAATTCCAGCCATACCCCCATCTGAAAGCACATTACCGAAATATCCTAGGCTTTTCCTCTGCATATCCGGTGCACAGCAAGGGTCAAACCTTCCCTCATAGTTTACCCAGGCTTCCATTCCAAGAAAAGGGCAGGTCCATTCTGCAGGTACCTTATGGGGTTCATCTACTGATATCAGGTTGAAATTTTCTAAAAGTATTCGTGTTCCATCCTTCTTGATACTGCTATCTGCAATATATTTGCATAGTTTTGCCACAGCATTCCATCTATTCATGGACTCCTCTGACCTCCGTAAATCAAGCCCTTTAATTTCCTTGAAATGTGCCCATAGTTGATGCCCTTTTACCCTGTCAGCGCCAACATCAATAGCTAATCTGACTAGATTAGGAAGGTCTTCGAGATTGGTTTCCATAAATGTTGCCTGAATTGTTATCCTGCAGCGATTGCCACCGTTTTCTGCAATTTCATCCCTTATTTTTATGAATTCTTTTAAATCTTCCAGTCTCTTTGAAAAATTTGAACCTTTCATTATTGCTTCCTGTATACTTTTGTTAGAACCGTTCCATGAAACCTTTACATCACTTGTAACAGGGCATATAATTTCAGCCCATTTTTTGGGTCCATATACTGGCCAGGTTCCATTTGTGGTAAGATTCATCATTACCTTATTTTCCCGGCAGATGTCTATGATATCCAGAAATTTTCTATAAAGTAACGGTTCTCCCATTGTAGAAGGAATAATTTCCTTCAGGCCATGTGCAGACATATCAGCAACAGTTTTCCTTATTACGTTTACATTCATTCTTCTATGCTTCTTCCCTTCCCTTAAACGGGCCTTCCTGAGAGGGCTGAACTCACTATGTTCTTCACACATTATGCAATTCATGTTGCAATCGTCAGGATTCGTATCGAAAGTTATTCTCCATGGCCCATTTAAAGATTTGTCATCACTGTGAGGTTCGTGATTGTTTGTTCTTGTTACTGTACTTTCCATGGTCCCCACCTGTTTTGATTCTCATAAAACCAATTTATTGTTCTTTCAAGTCCCTGTCTTATTGTGAATTCCGGTTCCCATTCCAGAACTGCTCTGGACCATGTAGCATCAATATCAAAATTAATAGGATTACCATTTACCATTTCTCCAGGTTCGTAATAATCCATCTTTACTACACGGTTTTCTACATCCATTATATCAGAAATCATGCTAGTAAGGTCAACATTATTAAGAATTTGATCTCCCACATTTCCAGCTACATTTATAATGTAATTGCGTGATTTGAGCTCATCAAAAAATTCACTATTGTGGAGATAATCACTCTTTTTTACAAGTTTTTTATACACACCAATTACGTCTCCCAGATATGTCCAAAGCCGTTTTGAATATGGGGACCTCAACTGGAATTGCAGACCACGAATATTAGATAAAATTATTCTCGCCACCAGTTCATCGGTTCTCATCATATCTCCGAAACTGGACCCAACCCGTGTAATCACAACGGGTATGTTAAATGAGTGATGGTAGGTAATGTACAGGCTCTCTATTGCAGCTTTTGTCCATCCATAAATGGATGATGGGTTAGCAGGTGTTCGCTCACTGTAAGTTCCCTGATATCCATAAAGTGCGTTAAAGCTACTCGGATATACCACAGGTGGTGGATTTTTAAGCTTCCTGAGACTCTCAAGCAATCCTATTGCGGGATCAATATTGCCATTTACTGCAGCTATAGGAGAATTATTCCCGAACGGCCTATCGGGAAACCCTATAGCGCAGTCAACAATCATGTCATATCCATTTACTTCATCTTGTGACAGGTCCAGAGAAGATTTCCAATTATAGTTTACCTGATTCTGGATTCCTAACGCTATTAGTCTCCATGATTCATCTTGCCTAACCGTATCTATTACGTTTACTTCATCTCCAAGGTCCAGAAACATTTTTGATAATGACGAGCCTAAAACCCCGTTGCCCCCAGTAATTAGTATCTTACCCAAAAATACACCTTATTCACTAGCATAGTTAATATCTAATAAACTTTTTCATAATGCCATAAAAAATTCATCTAGAGAATGTGAAAAGCCATAAACAACTAATGTTTGAACCTGCCAGATAGTATTCTTTTATACTTTTTTCATGCAATTTTAAGACATTTGTAATTCAAGGTGAATTTTCCAATTAGAGGAATTTCTGATAAGTCAGGACATGTTCTATCATTATGTTCTCTTCACGCAGCCGTTCTTCCCTGCTGGTGGCATATGCCCCTGTATCCATTGTACATGTAATATCATCATTTTTATCCTTTATGACATCTAACCTGACACCTCCTTCGTCATTATGCGGATATGCTATTATTGAATCTCCCATGAAATCATCCGAGACGGAATTTATTGATACTACAGGTATCCTGTTCTCCAGCGACCTGGTTTTAACGTACCAGTGCCATTCCCTGTGGAAATCCTTTCTTATTAGTGATGGATTGAATATAATATCACAGTGTTGCCTGAAGAGCATCCTTGCATAATCAGGAAAATCCAGGTCATAGCACACGAGTATCCCCGCTCTATAATCTCCCATGTCAAAAATTTTCAATTCATTTCCAGGAGTATATTTTGTAGCTTCTGCCCTGTATAAATTAATCTTATCCTGCCATCCAGTAACTGTTTTATTCTTTATTATAAAGGTTCTATTGAAGAGGAATCGATCTTCATAGGAGAGGCTGCCAAGTATCAGTGTATTGTTGAACTTAATGGAATCAAGTACCCTGCCCATGTCTTTGCCGGTTACCTTTGTTGTAATAAATTTCTCAGGGAATACCATAATTTCATCTGGATCTGGTTTCATGGATGAAAGGTATTCAATTGCATCATCCAGTGGCATACGTCTTGACTGGATACCTCTGATTTTCAATATCATAGATTTTGATGTTTGGCTCTTATTTTAACTTTTATTAATGATTTTTTGAAGCTTTTCTGCATCACTGATAGTATCAACATCCATCAGAGAATTTTCCGGGGCTTCTATTCCAATGAAATCATCCATATGTTTCATTATAACAGGCTTTCCCCCATGATCGCCTTTGAGTTGAAGGAGTTCAATGAAATATTTTCTGGAAAATATTACCGGGCTTGCCGGCGAACCATGGAGCAGGAACCCCGCTATTCCTTTCCCGCTATGGCTGTAAAGTTTAATTAAGCTATCCAGGTACTTAGATCCCATCATTGGTATGTCTCCCGGAATAATCATTGCAGCATCTGAATTAAGAGAAACATTTTTTATTCCAAGTATTATGGATTCAGACATACCAATGATGGGATCTAAG
>JAKAAK010000082.1 GCA_021797025.1 Thermoplasmata archaeon | reverse complement strand
TATAGACAGTAGCATTACACATAAATCCGTGATTCCTTTTTATGCATTCTGACCAATAATTAAATACAACAATCTTATAATAAAATGTGGAAGACAACGCTATAAAACTCAAAATCTTCTTGAGACGTTTTACAAAGATAAAAGCCATATTTGCAGGAATTATGTTCTTTTCAGTAGTCTTATGGGTGCTGCTTGCTGTTCATTTTCCTTTATATTCTGGTGCTTTTATTTTTATCTATCTATTTACGATTTTGTTGCTGAGGCAATATTCTATATCCAATATGGCTTCCCTATATCATGGTACCCGAACAACCTTTATTGAGTCCGTAAAATATCGGGGTTATATCTATAAAGCCCTGGCCATTTCAATCATAATAGGATTCTTCAGAGTTTTTATTGAGATATACTATTTCCTCCACAGGATTTTAAATTTTATACCATACTACATTTTTGTTATCATTTTAAATCTCTTACTATTATGTTTAATTCTGGTATACAGGAAAATTACCCATAAAAGTAACATGTTCAATAAAACCACTGTGGATGCAGGCGTGGATTACAGGGAAATTGCCGAATTGCTTCAGAAAAAATTTGAAATAACCGGTGTAAATGTAAGAATTCTAAAAAATAATAAATATAGGCTCTTCAATATATTCAGTCTTTTGATAAATAAAAATTCATCTTTTATGGTGTTTACAAGGGATTTTTCCGGTTATCTCGCCAGAGAAGAAACAATCGGGATTATGGCCCATGAGATGGCGCACATAAAAAATAAGGATTCATATAGATTTTTCATTGTGTACTCCATGCTGATTTTCCTGTTTATGGACATATTACTCGTACCTTATATATTTGATAAAGGTCTTCTATTAATTTCACTGGCCATTGACACTATTATTTTAGCCATATTTGCCACCAGGATACCATTATTACTATACAGGAGAAAAAGAGAAATCAAAGCTGATATAACAGCAACGAAATACGGATTCGGTTTTTCACTGATAAAAGGCATAGAAATTCTGGACAGCTTGAATGCATATCCCATACAAAAAGTAAAAGGCATACTGTCGACACATTATTCCTTTCAGGAAAGAAAGAAAAAAATAGAAGAATATGCTGGAAATTATATTAATAGTGCCAAGGATGAAATTAATTTACATTGAATTTTGGCAGAACAATATCAATTAGTGAAGGATTTCCTTTAACTGCACTGTCAATGGCTTTCCGGAAGGCATCTCTCAATTCTGATATATCTTTTACACTGTACGAATCTATACTGAATCCCTTTGCCATGGTTGCAAAATCAATTCTAGGATTATCAAGGTCTATGAACTGGGTATCCTTTGAATTTTTAATATATTTCTCTGTTGTGTTCTCGAAATAAGGCCATTCTATTGCCCAGGAACCATTGTTCAGAATAATGTATATTACACCCAACCCGTAATGTTTAACACTCCACAATGCCGAGGTGATGTTTCCGAATATTGCATCCCCGTCTCCAGTAATGCATACAACCGGTTTGTAATTTTTTACACCGGACAGGTACTCTTCCTCATTTCTGGCAAGAAATGTGCCATAAGCCATTCCCACCGGCGATCCTAAATGTCCGCTTGGATTGCTGAAAAATGTTCCGGGTGTGTTCAGGTTTATCTGCTGGTTCAACCCATTGTAAGATTTGATGCTTCCATTCACCAGTGCCATTCCCTCTTTCCATTCCTCATTGAGTACATATCCTATAGAATTATCCGTAAGTATTCCTTTCTCAATATCCCCGGCAGCCATAGTCTCTATGTCTTTCATTAATTTTTCATGTTTCTCTCTAACAGAAGCCCTGCGATTTTCGATTGCCTCGTTTTCTATATGGTTGATTTCAGTTTTTTTCATTATTAATTCAAGTGTTGGTCCCAGGTCGCATTCTATGTCAATGGAGTTGAAGAGATTGGATGAACCGTAATCACCGCCACTGTAAATATCCCTGCGCCTGACAAATTCTGTTGAGAAATCTATGATATCCTTATCCACCGGGAATGCATTTCCCGGCAGTATCCCGAATTCAAAAAGAAGCAGAAGATCATCATTATTTGTTTCAGGTACATACATTCGCGGGACAAAACCAAGGTGCATGGGATTTTCCAGGGGAAAACTCATAAAATAACGGCGCTCCTTGACACCTATTCCGAATTTATCGGCAAATTTAATCATGGTATCCACGTATTCCATATTTCTTCCTGCATGGGATACAAAAATTTCCGGATTATTTGAAGTAAGTATTTTATCACCTATTATTTTTACAGTATCCATATCCGGCAGTCTTTTATTATAGTAAAATTTCTTCGTCCTGATTGCCATTCCATCATATGGTTTCTGCATGAGATCATGCCGCAATGTCAGAAACGATATACCTTTTGGTTCGAGCTGTGTAATAAAAAACGCTTTTGACAGATCTTCCTCCATCATTTCTTCAGATTGTGAGTTATTTGCCCATTTAACCCATGGTTCGATAATATCCAGATGTTTTGATGAATAATGGCTTGTGGGGTCATTCAGAAGATGCGTGCCCGGAATATCCCTTGATGCAAGCACCAGAAGAGGTGCCATATTGAGATAAGATGAGTACAGAGCCCCGATTGAATTCTGTGTACCGACTATACGATCAATCAGTGCTATGCCGGTTCTATTTTTTGCCAGAGCATATCCCTCAGCAGAACTGATAGCAGTGAATTCATGCAGTGCCTGTATCCATTTAATTCCCTTTTCAACCGATATTGCGTCCTGGATTTCGGCCATTCCTGCTCCTGTTGTTCCGAAAATAAAATTATTTCCATATAATTTCAAGGATTTTATTAAAACCTGTGCCAGTGTTTTAATTTCATAATATTTCTCCATGTTATATAATTATGATTACTGATTTAAAACTTTGTGGAACATATTCAAAACTCGGCAGCCTAAAAGGATCTTTCATGTAAGTCTAAAATACTATTTAGTGCAAGGGACGGGATTTGAACCCGCGAACTCCTTCGAGATAGAATCTTAAGTCCTACACCTTTGGCCAAGCTTAGTTACCCTTGCATTCCGGTAGTAATATGTTTTTAATTAATAAGTTTTTTTAAGGCCGTGACGAAGATACAGTATAATATTTATAAGATATATCACTAGGATATTATGGATGAGGAAAATAATAATGCTGTTATGGGATTTAAACTGGATGAGGAGCCGAAATGGATACGTGTATCTCTGGATGATGGAACCGTACTGGAAATTAAAACAGAGATAATGTCAATAATGAAAGTGGGAAACGATCCCAATACCGGACTGCCACAGTATAGTATCAATGCAGCACCCATGATAAGGATGATGAAAGTCCCGAAAGAATCTATAAAAAAGAAAACCGAAACTGATAAGGGGCTTTATAGATAGAAAAATATTCGTACAAATAAATTTAAATTACCCGGTGAAATAGAGTAAAATGGATGAAATGGATTATAAAATTTTAGATCTATTAAGGGAAAATTCAAGAGAAAAAAACATGGAAATAGCCAGAAAATTGAATGTATCTGAGGGTACCATCAGAAAGCGCATATTCAATATGGTAAATTCCGGAATAATTCAAAAATTCACCATCGAATCAGGCATATCCATAGAGGGCATAGTTCTCATAAAACTTGATTCCCGGAAAGCTTCCACAACAATTAAGACCATTAAAAATATTTATAAGGACGTTTATGAATTTTCCGGAAGGATAGACGTTGCAGTGAGAATATTGAAGAGCACAATTGATGAGCTCAATATGGAAGTGGATAAGATTAGGGATTTAAGCGGCGTTTTAAATACAGATACCATGGTTCGTCTTAAATGAATGATTAACGATATTATTATATATCCTGAATAAATGTACAACTGGGTAATTTAAATGTCTGAAGAAAGCATAATCTTTGTGGGAAGAAAACCAACTATGAACTATGTACTTGCAATAGTGACTCAGTTTAATAACTCTGATATAAAAAAAATCGTGATCAAAGCTAGAGGAAAGGCCATAAGCAAGGCAGTGGATATTGCAGAAATCACAAAACACAAGTTTATCCAGACAGCCGCATATGAAAGTATCAAACTTGATACAGAAACTCTGGAGGGGGAGAATGGTCCCTCTAACGTTTCATCCATAGAAATAGTGATTACCAAATAACTTTTTTACATGCAATAAAAAAAATTTCTACAAAACCTTAAATCATAATTTTCAATACATAAATATAGTTTGGTGTTTCAATGAAAAATTTCTCTGAATGGCAGTATGGTTTACGGGATAAAATCAATGAGGTCAATTCAAGGCTTCTTGAATCTATCAAAACAGACCAGGTTTATCTGTTTGATATGGCAAAATATACAATAGATGCAGGAGGTAAAAGATTCAGGCCGCTTCTTACCATATTGTCCTATGAAATTTCCTGTGATGAGTCCTATGAAAAGATACTTGATCTAGCTGCCGGCTATGAATTAATACATACTGCAAGCCTCATACACGATGATATTATAGACAAATCAAAATACAGACGGGGCAGAGAAACTCTGTATTCCCGGGATGGAATAGACAACGCCATAGTTGTTGGTGATTATCTTTTTGCAAAGGCATATGAGCTGGGATCCAGATACGGAAAGGAGGTTTCCAAGGTCATGGCCGATGGTTCTTCCCATCTTGCGGAAGGTCAGATTATAGAAGCAATGAATATAGGAAATCTTGGTCTCAATGTAGAAACATATAATAATATTATAAAAAATAAAACAGCATACTTTTTTTCCGCATGTGCTGAGGGTGCTACAATAGCAGCCGGAGGAAATAAAACAGTGAGAAATAAATTAACTGATTTCGCATTCAATATGGGAATGGCCTTTCAGATTACTGATGATATTCTGGATATCGTTGGAAATGAAAAGGAAATGGGTAAACCCACAATGGTTGACCTGAATCATGACGTTATAACCCTTCCCATAATACATGCACTCTCGCATAGCAATTCTTCCGATAGGGATATACTTGTAAATATACTGACCGGCAAATACTATGCAGAGGATTATAAAGAAAAATTCAGGGATGTACTCTTCAAAACAGGGTCCCTGGAATATGCATTCAAAATTGCAAAAGGCTATATCCTGAAATCTGTCGAGAATTTGAATGGAATAGGCAGGTCAGAAGATCTCGGGCTTTTAATGGATCTGGCGCTTATTGTTGTGGATAGAATCAATGAATCAGGAGTGATATAATGACAAGAGTATTATTGTATACAGGAAAAGGGGGAGTCGGTAAAACAAGCGTGGCAGCATCTACAGCATCGATGCTGGCCAGGAATAACATGAAAACCATAGTGATGTCCACTGACCCGGCTCATAGCCTCAGTGACTCACTGAATGCGGAGATAAAATCTGAAGCTACCAAAATTTCAGAGAATCTCTACGCACAGGAAATAAATATTAATGATGCAATCCAATCCCACTGGAAAGATCTCAAGGAATATCTAACAGCACTATTCCAGTATCAGGGGCTTGATCCAATATCTGCAGATGAAATAGCCATACTGCCGGGTTTCGAGGAAGCAACATACCTGCTTTACATAAACGATTATATTAAAAACAATGAATATGATGTAATTGTAGTGGACAGTGCACCAACTGGCGAGGCATTGAGGATGCTTTCATTTCCTGAGGTCATGCGCTGGTACATGGAAAAAGTATTCCCCATAAGCAGGACAGCAGCCAAAATAGCCAGACCAATAATGCGGCCTTTCACTGGTATTCCTATGCCTAATGACAGGGTATTCAAGAGTGCAGAAACACTTTATGACGATCTTGGAGAAATACATAAAATTCTGGAAGATCCTGATATTACATCAATAAGGCTGGTAACCAATGCCGATCAAATGTCTTTCAATGAAACCAAGCGTGCATTTACATATCTACTTCTCTATGGATATCCAGTGGATGCTATAATAGCAAATAAAATCTATACGGAAGATACCGGCGAGTTCTTTGCCAACTGGAGACAAACCCAGGCAGAAATATTGGGAGAAATAGATGCATCATTTCCAGAAATAAAAGTTTTTAAAAGTTATCTACAAAACTACGAATTAATGGGCCAGGATAAGATCCTTAAATTTGCGCAGGATCTGTATGGAAATACCGATCCATATACTGTATTTTATAAGGGAAAACCCGTGGAATTTACCAGAGAAAATGGAAAAACCGTAGTTAAAATGAAACTTCCCTTTGCAGATAAATCGAATCTGAACCTGTTCAACCGGGCTGGAGAACTGATTGTTGAGGTAAAAAACTGGAAACGTATACTATATCTTCCCCAGACAATGGCAAATTTACAGCCCACAGGTGCAGAACTTAAAAACGGTTATCTATATATAACATTAAGTTAATTACTGTATATGGATAAGAAAACCGTTATAGAGATAAATATAGAAGTTCCACACATCGTGGGAACTGTGCTCGAAGAAAGTAAGAAATTCTTTGACGGGGGAATGGAACTTTTGAGATTCGGGTCAAGAATGCTTAGTAAAAATATATCAACCGACGAACCGAAAAAGAAACTCAATAGGATAGAAATAAAGTAAGTACAACAATCTCAATTTTTATTTATTTCAAGTTTATCAAGCGTTTTCTGTATTTCTTTATCTACATCTATTTTTGCCATTTCTGGATTTTTTGCTATCATGGCAACCCGGCTTTCGAATCTATCTGCATATTTTACATATCCAAGTCTTTCTGCCAGTTCACCAGAAAATTCCATTATCTCATCATGTGTCGGCATATTTTCATATGATAATCTGCCCGCTGACTGGCCCACATGAACATACCCCTTGGACTCTATAAAATCCGGGTCAGCACGCCTGTCGATGGATTCGTATTCATCATAATATGGAAAATTGATGTTCTTTACCATTGTGTGCCTTATTACTGTCCTTGTATCAAGTGATGGTAGAAGATCAATGGTTTTATTGAAATTTTCCCAGGCATTCCCTATAGCAGGATGAAGAATATCGTTGAAAACTTCCTTATTTGGCCCTGCGACCGTGACATATAACTGCGTCGGCAGCGGGTTCAGATTTTCCAGAACCTTCGGCATTGTTCCATTTGTTACAACAAATGTTGTTATTCCACGTCTTGTAGCTGCTTCTATTAGCTCACCGAGTCTGGTATAAAGAGTTGGCTCACCGGTAAGTGAAATTGCCATATGCCTGGGATGGGATGCCTCCTCAAACAATTCTTTTTTTACCTTTGGATTGCCCTTGAATCCGGATATAAGTTTAAGGTGTGCCTTAATGCTCTCTTCCAGAATAAATTCTGGGGCATCCTCTTCATTTATGTGCATTGAATCGAATCCCTGGAATCTCCAGCAAAAGTCACAGTTCTCAGAACATGAGTTCAAAGCCGGTGTCATCTGTATGCACTGGTGGGAATTGATCCCGTAAAATGTGTTTTTATAACATGGGGCCTTGCCAAGCAATTCACTTTTTGTCCAGTGGCAAACCTTCACAGCGGAATGGCTGCCAACAAGCCCGTAATGCTGTTTTTTATAGACTGCCTCATAATTATTGATCATTATTATGCAATTTAATAAGAATATTTAACACTTGCGAGAACCATTGCCACTGCAATTTATCATGCATGCACCAAATTTTTATAAGTGTACCATATTATTAACCATGGCAAAACTTGAAAATAAAATAGTATTGATAACAGGTTCCTCACGGGGTCTGGGAAATGCAATAGCGAGAAAGTTTGCAGCAGAGGGTGCAAGAATAGCCATCAATTATAATCATGACAGGGACTCTGCTGAAAAACTAAAAAATGAACTTCCCGGTTCAGAAATTTTTCAGGCTGACGTATCAGATCATGCTTCAGTTACCTGTATGGTAAATGATATACATAACAAAATGGGAACTATAGATATACTCGTTAACAATGCAGGCATATTCAGTGCATTTTCATGGGATGAATTTAATGATGAAAAGATAAGGAAAATATTTGATATAAATCTCATGGGGCCTATATATATGGTGAAGGAATGCCTCCCGGATCTCAAGAAAAATCACGGGATTATAATCAACATGGCTTCCAACGCAGGAGTCGGCACTGCAGCTAAAGGGACAACAATTTATTCTATAACCAAGGCCGCAGTTGCAATGCTGACCAAGAGGCTTGCATTTGATTTAATGGAATGGCATATCCGTGTCAATGCAATAGCTCCTGGATGGATCGAATCAGATATGACCCTGGGTGGAAAGAGTGCAGAAGAGGCAGAAAAACTCAGGCAATCGTTCAAATCCAGAACCGAATTGAATATGATCGGGAAACCTGAAAATATTGCTGATGCAGCCTTATTCCTTGCAAGTAAGGAATCTGAATACATGGATGGCCAGGTACTGGTTGTGGACGGTGGCAGAATAGATAATCTAACACATAGTCTGTAATCAAACCATATACCCCAGTATAAATCCCAGTGATGGTGATAATACCCATGTAAGTATAATTATGAAGAAGGGCTTCATGTAAATAGCCTTGTATTTATAAGAAATACCCACGCCAAATACACTGGAGGTCAGTGTCTGTGTATTTGAAAGTGGTACAGCAAAAAGTGTCGCAATTTCAACGAGCAGTGAGGAGACTACCAGTGAAACCAGGGCATTGGAATACCTCATGGAGTACATTTCTTCCCCGACCCGCTTTATTACTCCGCTGCTGAAGAATAATGATCCTGCAAATATGGCAAATGTCATAATCAGAATGGTTGTAACGTTGAATCCCTCAACATTTGCTATGAATCCCAGTGTATTGGCTCCGAGGGTAAAGGCTGTTAAAAATGATGAAATAATTATTAATAGCTTAAGCCATTTTGCAACGCTCCACACATTTTTGAAATTTCTGTGGAACACCTCACGTTCAGTAATATAAGAAACAATTATAGATATTACAGGTGCTATCACCCAGAACGTAATCATGAGCAGAACAAAATTATAATTGACCGGATAGTCAATGCGGATGTCAATACCAAGAGCGGTACCTGCAAGCGCCATTGTAAGTGATAATGGAGCTCTTCCAATATTTGCGAAGAGAAATATCAGGAATGAAATGAGAAACGCATATGTTATATAAAAATATGAGTGCGGTATCAGAGAAAGCGCGGCGCCGTGAAGGAATCTCCCCTCTATTATAAGCCCCATGAAAAAACCGGTAGACCCGATCAAAATTCCGGCATATCGCTCGACTATCCTTGAACCTATAAGGGTTCCCACGGCAGCGGAAAGGTTGTTTCCTGATACGAGAAGCGTTAAAAGGAATGTCAGTACAAGAGAAAATATTAAAAATATCAACTTGTCACCGAAAGCATTATTGTAAACACAAGATCAGAGATATCCTCACAATCGTCCAGAAGATCATCAAGCTTGTGGGCAAGCGTGTTCAGGTGTTCAAATACCAGATATGACATCTTGCCTGAATTTTTGTAGGTATAGTCAATGATATTGTCCTTTATTTCATCTACCTGTTCTTCGATAGCCTCGATATTTTTCCTGTCAGATCTCATTTTCCCGAGATCATTTTCGTTCAGTATGCTGTGCACATAATCAAGTGCTTTTTTGTTGGATTCAAGTATCTGGATGAAATTTGTGTATGAGTGGTCGCGAATGGCCTTTTCATCGGCTGACATGGAGTAATTTATGTTGAATCTGTTCAGTTCCCTGCTGACAAAATATGTTTTATCCAGTATATCATCGCATTTTTCTATCAGGGTGAGAAGATTGTCCATCAAACTGGAACTTATTGCACCACTGGTAACCTCGTGCCTGAAATCTATATTCATTTCATCGCCTCTCTTCTCCATTGATCTTACTTTCTCATTATACACTTCAATGTTAGACGGAGCATTTTTAATCATTGATATCAAGCTTGAAGAATTTTCTATACCCATTAAAGGATATTCTGAAAGCCGGGATAACAGGTTCTTCTCGCCGACCACCAGTATCCTTTTTAAAAAATTGTAATTTACCATGGCATGTTATAAAAAATATGTATAAATACTTTAAAGATTTATGCTCGAGAGAGCATACTCAATGAAGAAATGTCCTTTGAATTTTCTATTCCCCATTTCTTTACTTTTTCTATATCTACGCCATTCTTTTTGGCAATTTTCTCAACCACTTTAAGCATTAACTCTCCACCGACGCTGAGAATTGTTCCGGTGCCTGCACGTGCAAATATATTTCCATGCGTGTCACGGAATCCATCCCGGGTAGCCATTTTTGCAAGATGTCTGTAGGATGCATAATAAACACCTAGCTGTGTAGGGTTAAGCATAGAATTCAAACTTCTCGATTTTATTCTTCCGAGCGGTACATTTACCAGTGGTGTAACTGTGAACTCGAAGGGTCTTCCATCAGTATAAGAGTGGCTGAGCTGGTTAATCATTGCAATAGAATCCCAGTTATCCTCATCAGTTTCCTCCTGCTGCCCTACCTGTATTGTAAATGCAGATCTCCAGTAGTACTTTGTTTCATTCTGTACGCCTTCCCAGACGATATCACGGAAAGATCCATCCGGTCCTATCCTCAGGGGCATTGTTTTATTAGGCATATGCTTCAATGCAAGTGAATCGCTCCCTGTTTCAACCCCTGTCTGGATTCCAATCCAGTTATCCGGCCCCGCTTTCAGTATCTCACTTAATTTTTTAATTAATTCAGGGAATGCGGCGGGTATGGATATTCTTCCATGTGTTGGATTTGATCCTGTTACACCCTTTATGGACATAACAGTTTTCATCAGGTCCACCATTTCATCCTGATTAGGAGTGAACATTTTTTCATGTTTGTATTCGAATATCTCATCTGAATGCAGCCATGCATGGTCATTTCCACCTTTTACGTTCACCTCTATTTCCCTCTTTATCCTATCAAGGGAATAATATCTTAACGGTCTCAGGGTAACCTCACAGAAATCGCATCCAACACCACAACCTCTCATGACCTCTACCATTCCCTTTGTTGCAGGATTAACAATTTCCGGAATATCCTCTAGTGATGGATATGCCCTTATTCCGCTGCCCCTGCCCACAAAGAGGTCGTCATTCTTGACAACTCTCCTGAAATGGTCATCGTATGTCATATATCCCCTGGTAAACATATTCTTATCAATATCATCATGCTCTATTCCACGGAAAAGATCGGATATTATATCATCCATTTCACCTGAAACCACATAATCAAAATGATATTTATCAATTTCATCTCTAAGGACTGTAAATTCCCAGACACCTGGACCGCCAATTACAAGTTTGGCTTTTTTACCTTTTCTTATCTGGTTGATTCTCTCCATGAGTATATCCCATTCACGCCTTACCCACGAATCAAGGGCTCCTCCAAATAACGCGGCATATGACATTGTTGTCGGACCTATGCCAAGTGGGTCCATTGTAGATACACCTATGATTTCAGTGTCATCCGTAATAAAATTTGAAAGATAATCCATATGTGCTACTGCAACATCCTTCTTTGGGTTGTCCCTTAAAAGCCCTGCCTCTATTTTCCTTATGGCATAGGGGGCATTTTTTGCCTCTCCATTTGGCAATGCCTCAGGAGAAGGGCCTCTCAAGAATCTGTATACTCTTCCGGGTACCTTGCTTCCCGGAGCGCACGGTAAAAAATCCAGCAGGGGGAAGTTTCTATAATCGTAACTCAAGGTAGAGTCCGAAACTAAAA
>JAKAAK010000081.1 GCA_021797025.1 Thermoplasmata archaeon | reverse complement strand
ATAATGTGGATTATCCCGGAGATACCTCACCAAATGAGAAATATTTCAAAAATGATATAGTCAAAAATGTATTCAATATGAATAACGGTGAAATAAAACCATATGATTATGACGGCATTGGAACTGATATTGATGAGGAGTATTTGAATAAATATACAGTTGATAAGGTTAAATTAATATGAAATTTAATATTAACCGGATTAAATTACAAAAAAAATTTTATTCAAATGTAAAAATAACCCTATGCACCTGCAATATAACAGGCAATGACCGTCAAATGGTAGTAGATTTTTCATTGTCTGAAAATATTGATGATGTTTACTGCCATTGCAGGGGAGAATATACTATTAAGTGAAGATGAGAAAAGCTTTTTGACATCTCTTGCATTATTTAATTGGATCGTGAATCATAATTAATTCACCCAATTTTAACCTGTTTGCCACTTCAATACATATATTAATTAATTCATAAAGCTACATTATTTCTCAAAAACTGGAAACTATTCTGTAAGACGTGCGGAGAGTCTGTTTTGAATACAAAACAATAAATACAAATTACAACTGTGTAAGTTGTTACATATATGTCATCTCCGAAACTAATCGTAATTGGTGGAATATTGCTGTCGGTTCTCGCACTTATTGTGTATACTATGTTAGACCCATTACCACTCTTCCAGCAAGAACTTGGATTTATCCCTGCAATATCACAATGGGACATATATTTTATTACGGTTTTCATTCCTCTCTCTGTTCTTTTCGGTTTATTTTTCAATTCTTCAGGAATGGCAATAAACCCCTACAACAAACGGTTTGCAAACACAGCGTTTGTTATCATTATTCTTGCTATAATATCAGCAATATGGTTTTTCTTCACGAATGATTTTCTGATTCCATATACAGAAAATTGCCTATATGCCAACATTTACTCTTCTAGTTGTTCAGACATCGCCTATTTGTTCTTTTACATCCTCTCTACGATAGGATTACCTATATTAACAATATCTATTGCTTCGCCAGCAAAAACCAGCACATTTCTAAGATCTCTTTGGAAAATCTTTTAACGGTGTAAAAGATATTATTGAACTAATTGTCAACGATTTCTCCTTTCACTTTGTTGCCACTGCGGAGACTTGAAACGTTATAGACACGCGAATCCCAACCCCCACATCAATATGAAACAAAATGCCCCTTACGCTTCTAGCTAATGTTTCCAATTTATTAAGCAACAAGTCAATAAACTTCTGTAATGCTCCTATCAACGAACTATGCTTACGCAAAAGATAGTTAGTAAAAGCAACAACTTCTAATACTTGACACACGTCTTCCGTGTTATCCATTTTATTAGCCAAAAACTCAGGTATAAGTTCGACATCCGGTGTAACCCTTGCAATCCAAGGCATATCGCCATCTTCAACTTTCCCCGTTAGCTCCCATTTTTTGTATATATCTTCATAGTTAGTCATAAAACTAAGAATAGATGGTATAAAACTACTTAAAACTTTGTGCTGCCACCGCTGTCAAAGATCAGTGCTGAATTCTCAGGTATGACTTTCTTAACAACGTTTATGACCTCCATGAGGTGTTTCTTGTCGCTCTCGTTTCCCCTCTGGATCGTCAATGCTGCTGGAATATCATTCATGCCCGTGGAGATTCCAAAGCTGACCTGCATCTTATCAGGCCTGTGATCCTTTGAGTAACCGAATGCACCAATATCAGATCGGTTTCCAACAAAGTAGGATGCTGAGAAGTCTATAAACTGTTCATTATCCCATAAATTATGATTGGCCAGGAAGTTCTGGTACCTTTCCAACAGAACAGGAAAGAGCCTGCCAGGCTTTTCCAGTGATCTATATATGCTCCTTTCTGAAGGGAGCCTCTTCATTCCGGGTTCTTCCATGAGTTCTTTAGAATAGACATCAAGCATCTGGTGTATAGACACAGAATATGTTAATCTGTTGTAAACAAGAAACTTTGCAATATTCCCGAATTCCTTTGTATCCTCGATGTCTCCAAACACACTGGAAAAGAAACCGTAATCTCTCTCAACAAGATCGATAAGTGCCAGGCCCACCCAACGAATATGTTACACTTCCCTTTGGCATAGTGTATTAAGGCTTTTAATCTATATATTTTCTTTCAAAATGGCGAAGTCCAGGTTCATGTCAACCCCTTTGCTATGTCTGATATTTTCATGTCGTTCTCAGCCACCTTTCTCATCATATACCACTTCTCATCTCTAAACATTTAGTTTTCATCATCTTCGGTAAGAAATGTGGGAATTCCAATTGGCGTTTCTGAGGTTTTTATTCTGGCGTTTCTGGGTAAAATTCATTTGACGTTGACAACTTACCTTATTCAAAAGATATTTTAGGTATTCAGTACAGAGAGTTTATTGATTATAGAACAGGAAAATCCTCAAACGAACTCCCCCCGCCTTCAACTGCATACTGGAAATCATTAGAGTATGTCCTTACACAGTACGTAAGGCATGATGATCATAAATTCGATTACATAGAAGGCATAACAAACCGGAAACACATCATTGCTACCGTATCAGATATATGGGCAAGGAATCCAACAACCTTGATGAATCCACGGTATTTGACATAGATGAAGATTCATACTTTGGGTATGGAAATTTAAGGGAATTCTATGATTGGATTTTATCATTAAAGCCTGAGAATATGAAGGATAAGGAAATATCACGGAAGGCTTTGAGAGACGGCAGGAAAAGAATAAAAAAGAATCAACTGAATCTTAGAACAAAAATATCAAAGATTATACTTCAATTGTATAAAGAAATAAAATCCTCTTATAACTTATTAAAATATTAGCATTTAAATAGTAATAGTTAAAATGTAACTTTTTTTACTTCTATATGTATTCCTTATATGAAATGGGGCTGACCGGATTTGAACCGGTGACCTCCCGGTTATCAGCCGGGTGCTCCAACCAAGCTAAGCTACAACCCCATACAGACCCGTATCCTTAGAAATTTAATAAATATTTCTATGCTTTTATTTCTAATTTTTTTATATTTTCAAGATCCTTACAGACCTCACATATGTCTCCTGCCGTTGGTGATCCACATATTTTGCATTTGTTTAGTTTTATATCCTCCTGCTTATAATACCCTCTCAGGGGCTGCCTGGTTTCATCAAAGAATTTTACTACTGCATATTTCGTTCCTGGTGTTTCTCTTTCGAGTTTATCTATTATATCCCTGTATGTATTTCTCTGTGCCATGTTATAATATGGGCACCAGCTATGGTCGAAGTCTATGCCATTTAATATGGAATATAAAACAACTTCCTTTTCAGGTATTTTTCTTAGGGGCAATATCCTTGGAACTAAGCCCTCCCTAACATAGGCATGCGGAGCCATTCTTATATATCTTGATACATCACCCCTGGCAACATTCATTAAAATCGACTGGGCGTAATCGTCTAAATTTAAGCCCAGGGCAACATAATCAGCTTTGTTATATTCCGATATTTTATTCATTAAATTCCTTCTCATGGGGCCACAGTGTGAACAGGAAATTGTTTTTTTATCTATTTTCATTATCTCATCAAGGGTATATCCGAAATTTTCCTTATACGATATAACTTCATGATCAATTTTTAATGAATCACAGAGTTTTTTTGCCTTTTCCAGCCCTGAGCTCCTGTAGCCCGCTATACCCTCATCAACTGTAAATGCCTTTAATTCAAGGTTTCTTCTACTGCCAAGTATTTTATTTAACAGGTATAATGTTGCTGAGCTATCCTTTCCACCGGAAATTGCAACAGATATTTTTATATTTTTTTTATTAAAATCCATCTGATTTCTTATTTCCCTTTTCACTCTTTTTTCAACATATTCTATGAAATGCTTTTTGCATAGAAATGAACCATTATATTTTACCTCGTATACAGCTTTATTATTGCATATTGAACATTCCATTATATTATAAATGCTAAAAAGGTATTAATAATTATATTATAATAAACTATAATGGATGCATTGATTACAGCTGCAGGAAAAGGCACAAGAGCCAATTTACCTGAAAATATGAGAAAGGAAATGTTGCCCGTATATTCAATAAGGAATGATAAAATTGTTTTAAGGCCAATGCTGGACTGCATAATATATAATTTAAGTAGAGTTAATATAAAAAAATTCTTTGTAATTTTAAATAAAAATGATAGTTACACCGGGAATTATTTAAAATCATTGAATTATAATATAGAGTTTTTATACCAGAGTAGGGCTGAGGGCTTTGGAAAAGCAGTGTTGCTGGCAAAAGATTATATCAAAAATGATTTTATCCTGAATGCCGGAGATGGAATTATATTAAATTCAAAAAAGGTAAAAGATGTAATTGATATATATAACAGTAAAAAGCATAATGTCCTGACACTGATGAGGGTAAATAATCCTGAAAACTATGGCATTGCAACAGTAAATAGGGAGTATATATTACGTGTCGACGAAAAACCCGAAAAACCTGAATCAAACTATGCACTGGCCGCATTTTATCTCCTGAAAAAGGAAATATTTGATTATATAAAATACACGGAATTAACGCCTGCAATAAATGAAATGATCGGGAATAGCATAAAAACAAATTATGTTAAAATAAATAGGTATGAATGGGCAAGCATTGGAAATAGCAATAATTATTATAAAATTCTTGAGAGAACATATAGATATTACAGAAAGTTATTTCCATAACGTTTTTGGCCTTATTACATTTCTTAGGGACAGTAATCTGTTTTTATTACTGTTTAAATCTCTCAACATTAACGGGAGCTCTTCGTCCAGTGACCTCTGTCTTCTGTACCCTATTTTTTTAAGATTTTCATTTACAGGATTATAATAATGATTCCCCGATTCTACCCGGGGGTCTTCTAGATGACCTATTTTAACATTTTTGTCCAGTATTTCATCGGCGTATTCCTTTACCCTGCCTGCCAGATAATTTAAGGAATAATATTCATCAAATTGATTGTAAACCTTATATTCATGATCCGGTGGATTATTTAAAATTAGATTTAGGCAGTAAATACTGTCCTCTAAGGATAGGAATGTTCTTTTCTGGTTACCCTCACCGTAAACTGTCAATGGGTCTCCCATAACGGATTCCGCAACAAATCTATTTAATACTGTACCATAAACCTCATCTATATCAAACCTTGTGAATAAGCCATATTTATTTATCTCCTTTGTCCTTGATCCGTAAACAACACCCTGCATAACATCTGAAACGTTTAAATCCCATATTTTATTAGCCAGGATCAGGTTATATGTGTCGAATACCTTTGATAGATGGTACCATGACTGTCCCATCCTTGGAAAAACCATATAATCGTTTCTATTATTATAATCTACATTAAAAAATCCCTCTGGAATATCTATATTCGGTGTTCCATATTCTCCCATGGATCCTAATTTTACTATGTGTGTATCTATTTTTAAATCCTTAACTGCATAAATAATATTCATTGTGCTCTTAATATTTTTTTCTAATGTTTCATTTGCGGTTTTCAGGGAAATCATTGAATATGGTGCACTCCTCTGCTCGGCCAGATGAACTACTGCATCCGGCTTTATGTCCCTTATTAAATCGTAAACAAATTTGGAATTGCTTACATCTCCCCTATAAAATTTTATTCTGTTATTTAGTTTTGATATTCTTTCATTCATGGAATTTATCCTGATTGCCGATTTTGATTTTACTTCCATTACCCTTTTTCTTGTGTAGAAATTATCTGCGCCATAAACATCTATACCGTTATCAATTAATCTCAATGCCAGTGGAAATCCTATATACCCATCAATACCTAAAATAAGTACTTTCATCAGAGCTATATAAAAAATGTATATAATATTCTTTCCTTATATATGTTAATATATTTAATTATTATATACCGGTATGTCGTTAATTGTTGACTTTCTTAAGGTATTCATGCCATTACTTGTTGTAATAGACCCATTCGGCACCCTGGCAATTTTTGTTGCGATGACAGGGTCTTTTAACAGGGTTACAAGAAGGTCAATAGCCAGGGATGCAGTTGTATATGCTACAGTTATAATAATGTTGTTTGCACTGGTAGGGGATATAATAATACAGTTTTTCGGAATATCAATAGAAGCCCTGGAAATAGCCGGGGGAATAATATTATTGCTTATGGGAATAGAGATGGTAAGGGAGGGCGCAAAACCTGATACAACCACAGAAAACACACAGAATATGGGTATAGTTCCATTTGCAACACCATTTTTAGCTGGACCCGGAGCCATATCGCTGGTAATAATACTGATGAAGGGGTCATATGAAACAAGGGTTCTGACGGTAGTTTCAGCATTGCTTGTTCTTGCTATTGTTTATATATTCTTTATTTTTTCAGCAAAAATTCTGGAATTAATAGGGGATAAAGTAATGACAGCAATAACGAGGATCTTTGGCCTTTTGGTAGCTGGCTTTGCAATACAGTATTTCATTGATGCACTGATAGCATTAAGTGTAATAAGATAATTAATATCCGGCAGTGCCCTTTATTATATTATGCGGAACGTATCTTTCATCTATTCTTCCCATATCGTCATCATTTAAATTTACATCCAGTGAATTTATATTATCCTCAAAGTATTCAGGTTTATTAACACCGATTACTGGTAGAAAACCCTTTTTAATTATATATGCCAGAGCAATATTTACCGGTTTAACCCCCTTTTCCCTGGATATTTCAATTATATTATCAAGAACATCAAAATCATAATCTTTAAAATATCTTTTCTTCATTACGGGATATGATTCTGTTCTGGTACTTTCATTATTTTCATTCCTCTTATATTTGCCCGATAAAAATCCTGCGGCCAGTGGCGAAAATGGAGAATAGGTAATATTTTTCTTTTTGCAGAACGGTATTACCTCTCTTTCATCTTCCCTGTAAACCGCATTATAATGATTCTGTACTATTTCTATTCTATTGTTGAATAATTTATCAGATATTGTAAAAAATTCTGCTAATTGATACCCCGAGAAATTGCTTGCACCAAGATAATCTATTTTATTATTTTTTATATTATTATCCAGTAGTTTCAATGTGCTTTCCATATCCACATTATCAAGCATTGTGTGCAAATAGTAAATATCAATATAATCAGTTTTCAATCTTTTTAGGCTGTCATTTATTGCTTTATTTAGGTATTTATTATTGAAACCGTAATAAAAATCATTCATTTTTCCTGCACCCTTTGTTGAGATTATTAAATTATCACGGTAACCATCTATTGCTTTCCCTATTATTTCCTCGGATTTGCCGCCTGAATAAATGTTTGCAGTGTCTATATAGTTTATACCATAGTCTATTGCTTTCTTAATAATTTTTATTGAATTTTCTTCATCCGCCATCCATTTTGAATTGCCGAATGACATACCACCGAGGCATAGCTTTGATACTTTTAAATCTGTATTCCCTATTGTTGTATATTCCATAAATCAAAATATGTTATAATTAAATATACTTTATTGTTTATCGTATTAATAAAAATTTAAGATGCGACCTTAGTTGCACAGAAATTATAGTTATTATTTATATCCACATTTATTGGATCCTTGTCTTCTTTAATAACTCAATTCAGGATAATATATTATAATAATATTATATTATCATCTGTGTTCAAAAAGTTATACAGGGATTTATACAGTTACTATGGAGATCTGGGGTGGTGGCCATCAGAAAATGATGATGAAACAGTAATGGGGTGTATCTTAACACAGAATACTTCATGGAAAAATGTTGAGAAATCAATAAAAAATTTGAAAGAGAATAATATAAAAACACTGAATGATATTGTAAAACTTGATGAGGATAATTTAAAAAATTTAATAAAAAGTTCTGGTTTCTATAATACAAAGGGCAAATATTTAATGAATGTTTCAAAAAGCATTATTGAAAAATATGGAAATATAAATAATATGAAGAATAAAAATAGGGATGAAACATTAAAATTTATAATAAATTTAA
Organism: Thermoplasmata archaeon; assembly: GCA_021797025.1. The sequence continues at coordinate 3,769 of JAKAAK010000081.1, read as the reverse complement.
GGGGCGTTGGCAATGAAACCATGGAATCTATAATGCTATATGCCCTGGATTACCACGTTTTTGTAATAGATAGTTATACATTCAGATTTTTTAAAAGATATTTAAATATAGATTTAAAGCGTAATGAATTAAGGGATATAATTGAAAATGAATTTAAATATAATTATGAATTGAAAAATTTACATGGCATGATAGTTGAAATATCAAAGGACTATTGCAGGAAAAAACCTGTATGCAGCCAGTGCTTTTTAAATAAAAACTGTAAATACAATTCTAAAAACCCATAACTGAATTTTTGTCGTTTATATATTCTCTGTATTTATAATAGGTTTTTACTGATTCCCCCATTATTAATCCCAGTGTTACTGCCAGTAAAGCATCAACAATAAAATCTGCTGTTATATTATATGGATAAACTATTTCCAGTATAATCCTTCCCATAAATGTTACGACCCATGTAACCAGTATATATGGAGACCTTTTATAATATAATAAATTGTCCTTCATAAAAAATGATACATGGTCCCCATAAACATATCCGGGTGTTATACCTGCAAATATTAAACCTATTATTATGGTTAAATAGTATATATCATCCATGAATACTGCAAGGAAGAATAGTAATAATAAAAGGTAAATAAGTGGTAGGGAAAATAACCTTACAATTTTGAATTGCCTTCCATGTAATCCTCTCTGTACCCTTCTTATAAGTATGTATATAACGAAGATGAGCAATATGGGTATTGTATAATTCACTGTTGTTTAGTTTTTGTTAAAATATAAATATTTTTAAATTTTCATTTTACTATAATAAATATTTTATAACAATTTAAAATGATAAATGAATGGCGAGTATCAATAGTATATCATATTCGGAATTTAACGAACCATACAGAATAGAAAAATCAGGAAATAGATTGCTTTTTATTAATGAATTAAATAACTTTTCCGGCAAAAAGATCTATCAGGATATATTTATATACTGGATAACCGATGATTCCATTATTTTTGATAAAAAGAAGATAAAAAGAATTCTGGTAAACGGTACATTATTTAACAGAAAAACGCTATTTAGAAAAAGCCTTTTTGATAAGACTGAAACCGTGGAATGGGCATTTAGTTTACCTGATAGTATAAACAATGCATTAATATTGTGTTATTACCATAATAATAATTTCTCCGAAAAATTTTCATATTTATTGTTGAATAAACATAATAAGAGAAAATATATAAAAAAGATAGGTGAAATACTGTTAAAAGCCTTTGAAGAATATGGATTTCCCCTGAAGGAAAATTATGTTTTCTATGATTACATCAATGAGGATTATAAAGAAGATTTCGAGAAAAATAATGAAAATAATAATGAAATAGAAATGGATAATGAGGAAAAATTATTTTCTATACTCGAAATGAATCCCACAACAAATGCAAATGAGATAAGGAATTCATATATAAAACTGGTAAGAAAATATCATCCTGATCTTGCTGAAGATCAGTATAAAAATGATTTTGAACAAAAAATAAAAGAAATAAATAATGCCTATGAATATTTATATGAAAAATATAAATAAATTTAATTTATTTCAAACTCATGGCCGTTGTATGGCAGTATAAAGTTATATTCAGGCAATGATTCCTGTAATTTTTCCCTCTGGTCACCGTGGCATAGTACTATTGTTTCCGGATCTACATCCTTTATGAATTTTACCAGATCCGAATGCCCCGCATGTGCCGATAAATCGAAGAAATCTATTTTCATTGCGGGTTTTATTGTTGCACCTGCAATTTGAATTGTACCGTTCTCCATTAGGCTCCTTCCATTTGTTCCCTGAACCTGGTAACCTGTCAGGAATATAGCAGATTTAGAATCCTGTGCATATGCATCTATATAACCTAAAACAGGTCCACCGTCAAGCATACCTGATGTTGTTATGATTACATCCGCCTCTTCTATTGCCTCTTTTCTCATCCTGTTATTCCTTATCTGTATTACCCTTCCTATTGACCTTCTGAATAGTTTTGGGTCCCTTAAAAATCCTGGTGTTTCCATATATATTCTTGATATGCTATTACCCATACCATCAACATATATTGTATAGTTCATATCCTTCAGTATCATTACCATTTCCTGGGTTCTGCCTATTGCGAATGTAGGCAGTATTACCTTACCACCACTCTCTACTACCTCTTTAATGCTATCCTTTAATCTCTGTATTACCTCGTCTCTATCCTCATGGTCCCTGCCTGCATATGTGGACTCCATCATCAGAATATCTGTTTTTACTGGTTTTGCACCGGATAACAAATTTGTATCCTTTGTGTATAAATCACCTGTTACCATAAATGATTTTGAATTCTGGAACCACCACATTGATGACCCGGGTATATGACCTGCAGTGTATGGTATTGCAGTTAAACTTCCTACTTCCATTGATTCTCCGTATTTTGATGTTACCAGGGATTTGAACAGGTTATCAACATCGTCCTCGTTAAAAACCTTTGTATAATTCTCCAGTCTCATTATTTTCAATGAATCGTTCAATATAGGTTTTATACTGTTTGCTGTCATTGCTGTAGCATGCAGATTTGCCTTAAAGCTATGGTAATATACCGGCAAAGCTCCAGTATGATCCAGATGTGCATGTGTTACGAATATATCATTCACATGCTCAGGTGGTAATGGATACTCAGGGGGCTTTTCAGGCTCTATTCCATAATCTATCATTATCTTACTATCTCTATCTTCTATTTTTATTGCAAGTCTTCCAACTTCTTCTGCTCCGCCTAGAAATTTTATTTTCATTTTTTATCACGCCTTTGCATTTTCTAATCTCAAAGAACAATTACAACTCCTTTGATCGTTAATTTCTGGAATTAAATTATATAACATATTTGATACCTTTTCCTCACTTTCTTTCATTATATTTATTACATCTGATACCTCTACAGGTTTTGTTGACCATGCGTCATAATCTGTAACCGTTGCTATCATACCATAACATAATGATAATTCTGCCGCCAGGTTTATTTCTGGCACTAAAGTCATGCCTATTATATCTGCAAAATTCTTAAACATCTTTGATTCGGACCTTGTTGAGAATCTTGGGCCCTCTATGCATAGATATGACCCGGTATCATGAATTCTGTAATTCAATTTTTTGCCCGTTTCATATGCTTTTTTGCTTATCTCACTACAGAAGGGATCTGCCATTGATATATGGTAAACATCAGGACCGTCATAATATGTTAAATCCCTTCTCTTTGTAAAATCTATAAATTGATCTGGAATTACTATATCGCCTGGATGGTAATCTTCATTTAAAGAGCCAACTGCATTTAAACCTATTATCCTTTCAACTCCCAGCTTATGCAATGCAAAAATGTTTGCCTTATAATTAACCTTATGTGGTGGTATTGTATGCTTTTTACCATGCCTGGGTAAAAATGCAACATCAATATTGTGTATTTTCCCTACCTCTATTTTATCCGATGTACTGCCATATGGTGTGTCTATATTCATTAATTCCTTGTTATCCATTATATTATATAACCCACTGCCACCAATTATTCCTATATATGTCATTATTTATCCCATTATTTATATACCATATACTACAATAATATTTATTCATTTCTAATAATTCAGACTCTCCGCATGTCTTACAGAATAGTTTCCAGTTTTTGAGAAATAATGTAGCTTTATGAATTAATATATGTATTGAAGTGACAGACAGGTTAAAATTGGGGGAGTTGATTATGGTTTATGTGC
>JAKAAK010000080.1 GCA_021797025.1 Thermoplasmata archaeon | reverse complement strand
CTGGATCACAGAACTACCAGTATATAGCATCACTGCTGTCTACATGGAGGTTGAAAGGCTTGAGCATGTTTGTTGAGATGGATAAAATATTGAGAAAAGAGTTATGTGGATTCGGCTGAGCTATACAAATACAAATAATTTTATTATACAACTTAGAATTACCACACAATGAAAAAGGCTTTAATTACAGGAATCACAGGTCAGGACGGCGCGTACCTCTCAAAACTTTTATTGGAAAAAAATTATGAAGTTTATGGTTTATACAGGAGAGTTAGTACTCCGAATTTCTGGCGACTACAATATCTTGGTATATACGATAAAGTCAATTTAATATCAGGGGATTTAAGTGACTTATCATCTATATTGAACGCCTTAAAGGCATCTAAGCCTGATGAGGTTTATCACTTGGCTGCGCAGAGCTTTGTGGAAGCATCATTCGAATCCCCACTGGCAACTGCAGAAGTAACTGGATTATCAGCAACAAGAATTTTAGAAGCTGTGAAAATTTATGGTTTAGACACAAAAGTATACTATGCAGGCACCAGTGAAATGTTTGGTTCATCATATAAGGAGAGATCTTTGAATGAGGATGACTTTTTTCAACCTATGAGTCCTTATGCGGCAGCTAAATTATATGGTTACTGGATATCAAAAATATACAGGGATGGCTATGGAATATTCGTATCTTCTGGAATATTATTTAACCACGAGTCAGAATTAAGGGGTTTAGAATTTGTTACAAGAAAGATCGTAAATGAGGTTGCAAAGATATACTATGGGTTGGAGAAAAAGATAAAACTTGGAAATGTTAATGCAAAAAGAGACTGGGGATATGCTCCAGAGTATGTAAATGCTATGTATAAAATGCTCCAAACGAACAATGCTGAGGACTATGTAATTGCAACGGATGAGATACATACAGTTGAGGAGTTTCTTGATGAAGCTTTTAAATATGTTGATATGGACTACCATAAATATTTGGAAATAGATAAAAGGTTCGTAAGGCCATTAGATGTCCCCGCCCTTAGAGGTGATTATTCAAAAGCGAAGAATGAGTTACATTGGGAGCCTAGAGTAAAATTTCCTGAACTCGTAAAGTTGATGATGAAAGAGGAATTAAAAAGGTGGGATATGTACCTTAATGGGGAAAAATTCCCATGGGATGTGCCTAGTTATCCAAATGAGAATAATCTACTTAAGACGTACAAAGGTGGTAATGAATGATACCAGTCTCAGAGCCTGATATAGGCCAAAAAGAGATAGAGTATGTTACTGATGCAGTTAAATCTGGATGGGTTAGTTCTCACGGAAAATACATAGACAAGCTCGAGGAAAACTTTTCAAGATTTATTGGTACTAAATACGGATTGACTGTATCCAATGGAACAACTGCCCTGCATCTCGCACTTAGTGCCATAGGAATAAAGTATGGTGATGAAGTTATTGTTCCAGATTTAACATTTATAAGTCCAGTAAATGCGGTATTATATTGCAATGCAACTCCCGTGCTGTGTGACATAGATAGTAAAAACTGGTGTATTGATTCTAAACTAGTTGAGGAATTAATTACAGAAAAAACTAAAGCAATAATCGTTGTCCATCTATATGGTAATTCTGCAGACATGGATAAAATAATGGAGGTGGCAGAAAGAAATAAATTATTTGTTATTGAAGACACAGCAGAATCTCTTGGGACAACTTATAAGGGAAGAACATTAGGATCGATAGGGACAATAGGCTGCTTTTCATTCTATGGAAATAAGACGATGACAACTGGTGAGGGTGGATTCTGCACAACAAACAGTCAAGAATTATATGAAAAAATGACAATGTTAAGGGACCATGGAATGATACCAAGCAAAAGGTATTGGCACAAATTTATAGGTTATAATTACAGGATGACGAACCTTCAGGCCGCACTCGGAGTCGCTCAGCTCGAGAGAATAAACGATTTCGTTAATAGAAAACATGAAATTGGAAAAATATACAGAGAAAAACTTAACGATAAAGTTTTACTGCATCCAGAAGGTGATGATTATAACGGTACTTATTGGTTATATTCTATCTTGTTGAATGATGAAAAGGATCGTGACAATTTAATTAAGTTTCTGTATCAAAATGGAATAGATACAAGGAAGTTCTTTTATCCTGTTCACATTATGCCTCCTTATGAAAAATATAGTAGTAACAATTATCCCATTAGCACTGATATATACAGAAGGGGAATAAATCTACCAAGTAGTGTTAGGCTCGAGGACGAACAGGTAAATTATGTATGCAATAAAATCATTGAGTTTTTGAAAAATAAAATTTAATATATAAACGTTTCATTAACGGGCAATGGAAAATAAGCTCAAAATAGCTTTTGTTGGAAACTTTTACGGACATGGATCGGTATATGATCAATGGGGTACGAGTCTCTGTATATTACTGTCAAAGTTGGATTATGTTAATGGAATTGATGTAATCTGTCCTGTTTCAACCAATAATTATGAAACAGTATTTCCAAATAAAATTAAGATCAAAGAATCCTTTAACCTTTCAAGAAGTTTTTCTGTAATGAATATTAAGAAAGTGATAGAGGCGGAAAATTATGATCTTGTTGTGTTCAACTATGGTCCAACAGTTTTTGGTAATAGTAACTTAATTAATTTACTTGGTCTATTTACACTCATTTCAACATCAAAACTATGTAATACTGTTATAATAAGTCAAGGTTCCTCTCTTACCAACGATGCATCAAATTTGGGTTACAACTCAGTAAAAGATAAGATAAGATATAAAATTTTAAGGATTCTGGAAAAGCATCTATATAGGAAAGTAAAAAGTTTTGTACAATTACCGATGTATGAGAAAATGTTAAAAGATAAAGTCAGAGGCAATAAAGTATTGGGAGTTCTAAAAAGTGATTATATCGATGCAATTTTTACTGTTTATCTAAATGGTATCATAGACCGCGAAAGTATAGAGTTAGGTGCTAACCACAATATTCCAAAGATTTTACTTCATGGCTTCTGGGGACCTCAGAAGAATATAGAATTTGCACTGAATACACTATCGATATTAAAAAAAAATGGCTATGAATTTATCCTCATAATTTCTGGAGGGATAAATGTTCATTTCCCAGAATATAAAAATTATTTTCAAAATGTTCTAAGTAAATATAAGGTCATAATCACAGAGTATTATGGATACATTCCAGAAAAGGAACTGATGCATTTATTTTTAGAGGCTGATTTTGTACTCATGCCTTATAATGTTCCTGGTGGACAATCAGGTGTTTTAGAGATGTCATCCTTTTTTGGAAATAATGTAATATGTCTCGATTTTCCGGAATTTAGGGAAGAAGTAAAGGAAGGAGATCAAATCACATTGGTCGATCAAAAAATGTTTTATAAGGAGATAGAACGACACTTAATTAGTTTTAAGTCGTCAAAAAGGAAAATAGAAATTGGAAAAAAAATAAATTCTGCTAAAGAAAATATAGATGAATTTGTTAAAAGAGCATTAGCTACTAAAGAATCTTAATATTCTTTCTGATATTTTATCACATGAAAACTCATCGAGTCTTTTAAGATCAAGTTTTGCCAATACTTTATTCGAGTTTAACGCTAAAATAATAGCATGTTTCAAATCCGTAACATCCCCTGGTTTTACTATGATGTTATAATTTTTATTGCCGAGCAATTCTCTATGTGCACCAGTGTCTGTTGCAACAGTTTTAACACCAAGAATGCTAGCCTCTTGGGCACCAACACCAAAACCTTCATTAAGTGACGGTATTACATATACATTGCTTTTTATCATTAATACAAATTTTTCAATATCATCTATTTGCCCAATAAAATGTATCTTTTTACTTATATTGTATTTGTTTATAATTTCATTTAAGGCAGTTATATAGTCCAGATTTTTTTTACCAGCTATAACTACATCAAAATTATATCCCTCATTAAGAAGTTCTCCACAAGCTTCTAGCAAAATATGGTAGCCCTTATGGTAATTAATTTCACTTATTGAAAATATAAAATCATTAATGTTAAAGTTTTTTTTATATTCATCTAAAATGTTACGAGAAAAAGACAGCGAATTTTCATATGTTGTCGTGACACTGTTGTATTCCAGGCAAGATGGAACTACTGTTCTCTTAACATTAGATTTTACTATTTGCTGAAAATCCGAATCTGACTTGCTGCTAAATGAAATTATACATCTTATATTGCTCAGGAAAAAATTGGCTATAATTTTGTTAAAAATTTTTGACATGTAGAAAACAATTTTGTTAGCCCGCAGGGATAGAATTCCATGATTAATCATCATAACCCTATTTTTGTTTTCATTTCTAATGAACAAAAGGGATACTAATACTAATGACCACGTAAAATCGTTTATTAATATCATATCATATTTATGGATATTTTGCTTTAAAAATTTTCTCAAAAATAAAAAATCCCTTATGTGCAAAGGCATAAAATAACTATATGTGCTTCTACTAATTTTGTACAATTTCATTAATTTAATGTTGTATTGACCTGTTGGGATATAAGGATTAATATTATCAGGTATTGAGGATATTATATTTACTTCGTGACCCAACCGTTTGAAACCATCATAAAGCATTAAAGTTATTCTTCCTCCATACCCTTTGCTGTAAGGAAATATGTCAGGTGTAATTATGAGAATATTCACGTATTCCCAATTAGATTATAATAGTAATACCTTACGTTCCTATCGAATTAAATAGTAGGCCATATTAATATAGTTTTGATAGTTTCAAATAACTATAACTTTTGGAATAAATCTTAGGTGATAGTTTAGTAGTCTAGTTTTTAAAAGGTATACGTAAAAAAATTATTAAGTTTATTGAAATAGGTCATAGATGAAAATCTGCATAATTGTCAGGATTTTATGGCCGGGAGGGGTTCAAAGAATTGCTTTTGCCGAAGCTGAGGGGTTGAGTAAACTCGGAAATGCCGTTGATTTAATATTTATCAGGGGAACTAATAAATATATTTATAGATACAGTATAGACTATAAAGTTATGTATCCCAACGATATAAGTAAAAGAATTTTAGGAAGAGTGTTTAAAAGAGTTACAATGCATTATATGCCGCAAAGAGGAGAGGAGGCAACAGTAGATATGGATTTAATATATAAAACAGAGCATAATTTAAGGAAAAAATATGATATAATATATTATTTTGATGAGTTTTCAGCATTTTTTCAAAAATATAATAAAAATCGAAATAAAAATAAAACTGTTGTACTTATTCATGAGGTTTCACTGTTTAGTGGATCAAAATTATCTAAATATGTTCAAGAAAAAGCGATAAAAAATAGTGATGTAGTTTTAACTAACACGAAGGAAAATTTAGATTTATTGATCAAATTCGGTATAGAGAATGCGTATGAGGTTTATCCAGGATTGATCTTACATGATGCTATACCTGATTTTGATTCAAGAGAAAATATAGCAATATCTGTAACAATGTGGGATTTTGGAAGAAAACCGGAAATATTGTTTGAAATAGCTAAGAGAATAAAAGAGGGAAAAATAATAATAGCCGGTAGTTGGGCCAGTAACAACTATCTCAATGAATTTAGAAATACAGTTAGTGCTGCTGGATTGAATGAAAGATTGATTATAACTGGACCGATAGACGAGAGTGAATTGGTGGGTTTATATAAAAAAGCAAAAATATCTATTGGGTTTGGGTATGATGAAAGGGGGCCGGGTATGGGAAATTTAGAATCACTAGCATGGGGTATTCCTTTGATAATAAATTATGGTATAGGTATAAAGGAAATAATTAAAAATAATGTAAACGGCTATATAGTTGCAGAAGACGATTTCGAAAATGTAGCAAATATGATTGTTAAACTATTTAATGAAAAAGAAACATGGTCTGAAATTAGGAACAATAATATTAACTTAGCTAAAAACTTTTCATGGGATAATCACAATTTTAAATTAAATTCAATATTTCAAAAATTAATTACGAAATAAATAATTATCCTACCAGGTCTATGTAATGTAGGAAGATGTCGTGTATTTAGTGGTAAAAAGGTTCTTCAAATATATTTTCTTCAATATAATTCTTTGTATATATTATATACTTAGGATGTACTAATAGACGTGAACATCTTTAGTTGATGGTAGCGAATAAGACGATATTAATCACGATAATCATAAAAACTTTAAATATTAGACAAATAATAATTAAAGAGGTTTTCTAATTTCCTCTACATTTTCCTTACAAATGTTAAAACTTATCTCCTTCAAGAGGAAATAGAACAATTTTCACAATTTACTTCCAAAATTATACTCTTTTTCTTCAATTTCGCCGTAAAATTTCTTTAAAAATTCATAGCTCACGCTATCCATTAATGATCTTCAATGCATGTAAATTGTATGCAAAACATGCAAACATGAACTTTACCCTTACTCATTTCCCTGTTGTAACCATTACATGTGAAAAGTGAGATAGCATTTTAATAATAGAATATGGGGTATCAATTATTCGTTAAACGATGATATCCATTATTTCTCTCTTTGGTCTTTGCATGATCTGATTGACCATAATGATGCAGTTGTATGCTACTATCATTTCACCAATAGTGACATCATAATTCCTATTACGGACATACCAGATATTCTCGCAATGCAGTATCTCTTCCAGAATGGAAAAAGTTCTTTCTATCTCTCATCTCAATCTGTATCTTGATTCCTCGCTCTTCCTTATGATTATTCCCTGCTTCCTGTTGAATGTGAGATTATTTTCAACAATGCACTTTCTTTTGTTTGTGTCTATCACCGGAAGGGCATGTCTGTTCTCAAAGACATAATCATATATGTGAGAGGAATCATATACTGGTTCCATGAGTATATATTCATGGTCTCGTACGGAATCTATCATCTGTATGGCCATTGCGATATCATGAATGGATGCAGTTGTTACATTTCATTCTAGGATGGCAGTGGAATCTATATCCTGAGACACATGTACCTTCCTTCCATATTGAAAGCCCTTCGTCCCGTAACTTTATGAACTATAAGGATCTTTACAGTGATAAGATTTCCTCATTCTCTGTGCATTGGAATCCCTTCATGTTTTTAGAAAGAAGCTGTCAATGACAGCGTTTTAATTGCCTGTGTCAATGAGACAGGCATTGATCTCATGCCAGTCCAGTCTGATTGCCCTGTAAGAAAGTGTGCGGAAGTTTGGAATCACATGTATTCTGAGTAGAATAAGGAGTTCTCGATGGTTGTTGAAGAATTTACTTGAAGGTCTGTAAGAAATGCCTTAAATCTTTAGGATCACACGGATTTTAACAATAACCATGTTCGAGAACTTCTTCACCATTTCCTCAGAAACAATCTTATCCAGCCTTTCCATGATTAGAGGGATATGGACACAAACCATATCCCATCATTATTGAAAGATTAATAATGCATGACAGTTATCGAACATTTAATCGATCCTTGAACACTCTAAGATCTTATATCAACGCTTTGGCAGCATAATTATTATATAAAGCAATCTTATCCGTATCTAATGAAAAGGGAAGAAAAATACTTATCATTAAATGCAAAGATAGAAATAGGAAAGCAGGTTATTAATGATTCAATAAATACTTTTGGCCGTCCTGCTATAGTGTGGTCTGCGGGAAAGGATTCAACTGTAGTTTTAAATCTGGTTGAAGAGGTGTTTAAATCAAAGGATATGGCTATTCCCCCTGCAATATTCATTGATCATGGACAGCATTATGACGAAACAAATGAAATGATTGTTAATATATCAAAAGATCAAGGTTTTAAAGTAATTTATGCTAAAAATGATGATTTTATTTCGAAAGTAAAAGAGAACAAAGTTCTCGTTGAAGATTTGAATGATAAGAATAAAGATGAACTAAAGAAAATTAATTTTGACTTTGATAAAAAATTTGTAGAGTACTCACTTGATACCTTTGAAGGAAATCATTTATTGAAAACTGTTCCGTTTAATAATATTATAAAAAAGTATAGGTTTGATGCATTGTATACTGGGGTCAGATGGGATGAAAATGAAGCAAGGTCTATTGAGACATTTATTTCTCCTAGATCAAATCCTGAGCACTTTAGAGTTCAGCCAATAATACTTTTTACAGAAAGGGATGTATGGAACTATATGTTCCAAAATAAATTACCAATTCACCCGTTATATTATCAAGGTTATAGATCAATAGATGGAAAGTATGATACCAAAAAAATCGATGATAAACCAGCATGGGAACAAGATTTAGAAAATACAGAAGAAAGGGCAGGACGAGCTCAGGATAAGGAAAAAATGATGGAAAGATTAAGGAAATTTGGGTATATGTGACACCATGAATCAACACAATATAGTACTGATTGTGGCAGATACATTGAGGAGGGATGCCATATCTTTATATAACAATAATGTTGTGACTCCCAATATCGATTACCTATCCAAAAACTCGATAATATATAATAATGCAATTTCTCCTGCACCTTGGACTGTACCAGCACACGCATCTATGTTTACAGGTAAGTATTTAAATGAACATAAATTACATGAAACATATAATGAAAAAGACAGTGACTTACTTGGAAAAATGAACGCTGTAAAATATAAAACGATAACAGAGACCTTACAAAAGGAAGGCTACAATACCATAGGTTTATCTGCGAATCCTTTTATAAGCCCTGGCTCGGGGTTTGATAGAGGATTTAATATGTTCATACAGATGGAGAATTACTACGACTCCTTCCTAAGAGATTCATTGGACTATAATGAAAACAAAAACAAATTAAATATGATAGTTAATTCCTTTAAAAATAAGGGTGTAACAAATACATTGGGTTTACATAGAGTATATAAACTAAGATCTAAAGGTTCAAACTCTATTTTTCGTGAAAAGGGTGGTTATACAATAACTAAAACAATTAATAGTATGAGTTTAAAAGAGCCTTTTTTTTTGTTTTTAAATTTTATGGAAATGCATGAGCCATACTTAAAGAATGAACCAAATGGGATCGAATCTTTTATCAATGGACAAAATGTGAATAAAATAAGAGAAATATGGGATGCTTATTTTAAGATGCCGAAATTGCTAGATAGTTATATAGGTAATATAATTAACTTTTTAAAGAATAACGGTATTTATGAGAATACAGACATAATTTTGACATCAGATCATGGTCAAAGAATAGCACAAGAGTATTATGGACATGGTTATTTTCTCACAGATGACTTAGTCAGAGTCCCTTTGATCGTGAAAAATGGCAAACATCAGGTTCTAAATCATGTAACATCCACAACTAGTGTTGTTGATTTGATAAAACATTTGATTTATGGTAAAGATGAGGTACAAACAAATGAAACTGCTTTCTCTGAGGCTTACGGTTTTGCGCAAGACGTTAAGCAATTTAAAAATTCCCATGATGTTGAAGTATCAAGAGTGGCTATTTTCAAATCAAATTATAAATTGGTATTAAATAATAAAGGTCATATAGAAGAATTCAAAAAAGAAGATAAAACAATTGAAGATTATGAATCAAATAAAAACATTATAGAAGAATTATTAAATGATATAGAAATATTTAAAGGCAATGACAAGTTTATGGATGTCAAAGAAAAAGTATCATATTAGGATGTGTAATTTTACATCATTATTTGTTGCATAATATTTAAAACTTGTCTTCATCAATACAATATCAAGCAATTTCGCGCGATTACTTATAGAATCGTGCCTTTTTTTCTATTTCTTCTTCTGCATTCGGTGGACAATTTTTGGTTCTCCATAGATCTGTCCTTTGTTCCATTAAGAAACTAAATGATAGAAAACTGAAAAAGTTGTTGGTTGCTTCATTGAATTAAATAGGAAATAAGGTAGTTTTAAATAATGAATTAAACTATGCAGAGAAATACAAGTTTAGTTGTGGCATACAGTTATTCAAGAATAGGTTTATTAATAATTCTTCATTTACCCCTAGTTGAGAAGTTCAAAAGAATCTTTTAATTCTGGAGTTGCTTTTCAGTATATTTCAGTTGTTTCTATGTTTGTATCCTCAACGTTTTTTTATTTTTTTCTGGCACATTTGCTTCCAAGCAATGAGGTAGGTTCTATCTCATTGCTATATGCAATTATGGCCATTGGTACAACAGTATTTATGCTGGGACTTAGTAATGGGATACAGCACTTCTTTTCATATCATCTTGCCAAAAATAATAATAATACTCTTTTAGAATTGATAAGAAAGACTGCATTGCTTGGTACACTTTTAGCAATAAGTGCATTTCTTTCGATATACTTTTTGTCATATTATATATCTATATTATTTTTTCATAGTTTGTATTATGAATTATACATCAAAATTATAGGAATTGCCATTGCATCATCTATAATTGTTAATATTTTTTCGGCCATGCTTCTTGGATTAAACCAGTATAAAAAATATTCATTAATATATACCTTTGTGTATGCACTTACTTATCTCTTTCCTCTTCTTTTGCTATTCATTTTTGGAAGACCTGTCTATATAGTTTTAGGAATTACAATCATAAATTCTGTAAGCGCCCTTATCTTCGTATTTTTTATCTTAAAACTTTACAGAGTTATAGGAGTGGAAAGAAGTAATTATGAAAAGGAGGCATATAAGAATATAATACATTATTCCACTCCATTATTTTTTTCATCTATAATGGGTACTAGTGCAACATATATTGACAGACTAGTTGTATCATATTTTATTAATCTCTCATCTTTGGGTATTTACAATTTTGCGCTAGTTATAGCAGGTGCAGCAACAATACTTATATCCCCTGTATCAAATTTATTAGTACCTAAATTATCCTCATTCTTTGCAATAGATGACATAACCGCATTCAGGTCCAGCATAAGAATGTTATTAAATATGGTTTCTTTGCTGTATATACCTTCAGGACTTGGGATAGCGGCATTATCGAGACCTTTATTATTTATTTTCGCAGGTCAAGCTTACGAAGAGGCATATATACCATTAATTATCATTATGTTTACAACATCTATATTTATAGGCAGTACTGTATTGATAACGGGGATGTTGAGTATCAGAAAAACAAGAATATATGCTTTCTCCTCAGGTTTATCTTTGACTTCAAATATTGTATTATCAATAATACTAATACCAATTTTCGGCATAATAGGTGCATCAATATCGTATTCATCAATGAACGCAGTTACTTTTCTTGTCGTATATTACTATGCTAAAAGATTTCAAATTGTAAATTATGATAAGAGAAGAATTTCAAAAATCTGGATAGCGTCACTAATAATGTTTTTATTTGTGTTTTCACTTCAGAATTATATCAATTATAGCATTATTAATATCTTTATCTGTATTTTTTTAGGTATTATAATTTATTTATTTGAAATAAAAATTTTTAAATTGATAAACAGAGATGAAATTAACTTCGTATTATCAGTTATACCTAAAAGATTTACTATGGTAAGATATCTGATAAAAAATCTGGCATACCGCGATACAAATAACAAGGTGAAATAGGACTCTAAGTAATTATATAATATTTTATAACATCAATTATTTGTCTATTGCTTTTTTTATAAATGGATTTGTTTATCTACAATAGATGTTGAATAGATTCACACGTATCTGAATATACTTTTCGAGGGTCTTCATGCTACAATTTACTTTGTCATATAGGAAAAATATTCTCATTTTGTTAATAATATTACTTATCTATCGGGCGTTTAATTAAATATAACACCCACTATTATATCTTTACTGATAGTATACAATAAAT
>JAKAAK010000079.1 GCA_021797025.1 Thermoplasmata archaeon | reverse complement strand
CCACCCAAGGGAGATCTGACATTGAGAGATGCAGTTGCAATGGGTGCAGATAATATATACCTTATTACAGATGCTGCAATGGTAGGATCTGATACATGGGCAACATCCTATACAGTTTCAAGGGGAATAGACAAAATCGGCAAGCCCGATATTATTTTATTCGGAAGAAGGGCGCTTGATGGTGAAACACAGCAGGTTGGCCCGCAGACAGCAATGTGGCTTGGAATTCCTGAAGTGGCATACACTGATAAAATACTGGACATTGACATGAAAACAAAACTTGCAAAACTCCAGAGAACCACGGAATTTGATACCGAAGTTGTTGAAGTTAAAATGCCATTTGTTGCAACTATAACAGAAGGTTCCAATACTCCCCGGGAAGCAACACTGGAAGGTATGATAAAATCGATGACTTTCCAGGTAACCCGGCTTTCAAAAACTGATATTGATGCGGATCCCGCAAAAATAGGTCTGGCAGCATCGCCCACGAAGGTTATAAGAGTAAGACCACCGCCAAAAATGAGAAACCCAGAAATTATTAAAAACGAGGACCTGAATAAAACCGTTGATTTTCTGGTATCAAAAATAAAAGAATCATTAAAGGGTATGAAAGAAATGGAAAATGCCTATGAGAAACCTGATCCAGTAACAAAGGTTGATGATAATATCTGGGTTTACATAGACCACTTTGATGGAAAACTCAATAAAACATCACTGGAAATCCTTGGAGCCGCCAGAAGGGTTGCAGATTTAATGGATACAAAACTTGGAGCAATCATCATTGGGGAGAAGGATGAAAAGCTCATAGATGAATCCTTCAAATACGGTGCCGATGAAGTTTATTACTGTGAAGCAGAGAATGCAAAGAGGTACGATAATGATATATATACGCAGGCCCTGGAAATGATGGTAAATAAATACAAACCGAATTCCATATTCTTCCCTGGAACATATAATTCCAGGGAACTGGCATCCACAACTGCAATAAAAGTTAATACAGGACTTATAGCTGACTGCATAATATTCGATGTGGATGAGAAAGGGCAGTTGCAGGCTACAAGACCGGACTTCGGCGGAAA
Source organism: Thermoplasmata archaeon (assembly GCA_021797025.1). The sequence goes on along the minus strand of JAKAAK010000079.1, from coordinate 10,849 downwards.
GGAAACATCAACTATCATATGCCCTAATAACAAGCCAATTATGGTAACCACAAGGGCCGGAGTATTCTCAGCTCTTCCTGAAAGAGAGTTCAAGGGAAAATTAATAAAGGATACATTAAAAAAGGCAGATACCAGATTTAAAATAACAGATTACAAAAATATAGAGAAAACGAATGTCCTGGCTGCTGCACAGGTTGTTGTTGGTGCCGGGAGAGGATTGGTAAACAAAGACAATCTGAAAATGGTTGAAGACCTTGCGAATAAAATAGGCGGCATTGTTGGAGTTAGCAAACCACTTGCAGATGCAAACTGGTACCCGAGAGATAGACAGGTTGGGCAAACCGGCACAACTATTAGACCCAATCTGTACCTGGCCCTTGGCATATCCGGTGCAATACAGCATCTTGTGGGAATTCAGGGTTCAAAGAGGATAATCGCAATAAACAGTGATCCCGAGGCGCAGATATTCGAAAATTGCGATTATGGGGTTATCGGGGATGTTTTCCAGATAGTTCCGGAGCTCATTAAAAAAATTGGTGATATAAATGCTTGATTATGATATAGTAGTTGTGGGTGCAGGGCCTGCAGGTTCGGCTGCTGCATTGAAGGCCGCATCTGAGGGAAAGAAGGTATTGGTTATAGAGAGGGGACCTGAACCGGGATCCAAAAACGTTTCAGGAGCCATGATAAGAAAAGACTATGTGACATCTGTCTTCGGGGAAGATATGCCATTTGAAAGAAACGTGGAAACCATCAAACTTTCTCTGTATAATGGCAACAAACCGGTAAATATAGAATTCCATCCTGAAGGTCTTGTAACAACGGGCAGGCTCAAATTTGATAAATGGCTATCATCGGTATCTGAAAAGGCAGGTGCCATGGTTATACCGAAAACCACTGCATTGAAACTTAACTGGGAAAATGGCATTGCAAAATCACTGACAACAGATCGGGGTGAGGTATCAGCCAAATCATTTGTACTAGCTGAAGGCGTCAACTCCCTGGTATCCATGGAGTCAGGAATAAAGGGAGATTGGACTCCTGAAAATTCCGTACAGGCCGTTAAAATGGTTTATTCCATAAAGAAAGGAGATCTTAACACAATATTTGGCTTTCCAGATGATAATACCGGCATGTCATGGAGAATGATAATGACGGACCCTCTGGTTGCAGGGTTCATGTACACATACAAGGATAGCCTTGCAGTGGGGATAGGATCTCCAATAAAGGAACTTGTTGACAGAAAGATAAGACCAGAAAAGCTTCTTGATGATTTCCTGGAAATGACCGGTATAGCAGAAAAGGTTAAAGGTTATTCTCTCAGGGAGTATTCAGCAAAGATCATACCTGAAGGCGGATTTCCTGATATCAATGTTGCAAAGGGAAATGTTTATCTATGCGGAGATGCACTTGGACTTGTTGATCCATTAACATTTGATGGTATTACTCCGGCAATAGCATCCGGGATAATAGCAGGAGAAGCAGCTGTATACAATTATGACAAAGAAATTTACAGGTACAATTTAATGAAAAATCCTGAAATTTCAAAGATAGCAAAGGAGAGAAAACTTGAAACTGACTTCATGACCGGCAACAAGGCAGGAGAATATATAAATATGGTTTCATCAATGCTTGAAGGCTGGGCATCAGGAGATCTGATGGGAATAAGGAACACCATGGTCAGCAATTACAGAAATCTAATACCTGACCTGATGACTTTTGTTATGAGGATGAGATAAATGAGAACAGAAGAAAAATTATACACACTGAGATATAAGAAAGACGACAAGTCGCATCTTGCAATAAAGGATGTAAACACATGCCTGGAATGCACTGCTAAGTACGGTGAACCCCAGCCCTGTGTTTCCATATGCCCTGCCAATGTATTTTCATGGCAAAACAACAGGATAGTAATAGGTTATGAAAACTGTGTGGAATGCGGTGCATCAAGAATTGCATGCCCCTATGAAAACATAGACTGGAATTATCCACGTTTTGGAAAAGGCATAGCCCTTAGATACGCATAATTCTCTAAATTATTAATTTTTTATTCATAATTTTCACCATTTAAATAATTTATAATTTAAAATCAGGCACCATATGGGAGTTAGAAATTTATTCAAAATGAAATGGATTCAATTTTTATGTTAAGCCATGCATCTATATTGCTACCTAACTTCCCCGGATTTTTATCCCATACAGAAAAATCAGGAAAATGATTATTACCCAGAATACCGATTTTATTCCAGCCAACAGTAATGGAACTCTGTGATGTGTATGTTTTTAGGGATTCTTCCAGAGAAAGCTGCTGGTTTCCACTGTAGATCTCACTGTGTTTTCCGGTATATGTTTTTCTGTATATCGATGAATAAAGGCCGTATACCGGGTTAAATGGTGTTACAGGACTGTCTGAACCATTTGATACCGGAATACCATCAGCCATAAGCGTTTTCACAGGAAATAGGCACTTAGACTGTTCTGCCCCTATATTTTCGGTGATTGCATCACCTATAAAATGAATGAAAGCTAGCTGTGTTTCAACTCCTATATCCAGTCTCTTGAGTCTGCTCATAATATCTTTATCCAGCTTATAACAGTGAACAAGTGAATATGTTGCCGAAGTTCCCTGGTTTTTAATTTCTTCTATGGCGTCCATGGCAGTTACTATTGCTCTGTCGCCTATGGTGTGAATGCTTATATGCTGGCCTGTGCCAGAAAGCATTTTGAGTGCCTTTTTGAAATTGTCCAGATCCCATAGGGGAATTCCTGCGTTTTCAACATTCTCTGGTTTTGCATAGTTCTGCCTCATCCATGCAGTTTCGGAAAGTATGCTTCCATCCATGAACATTTTAAATCCTGAAAATTTTAACTTATTGCTTTCATGGACCTGTTTCCACAGTTCTATTTTTTTACTGGCATCAGGAAGTGAATAAACCGGAAGGACAAATGCTATTCTGATTTTCATTGATCCGTCTGCAGACAATTTGTTCATTGCAGCAACCCTTGTTTGCTCATTAACATCACTGCCTGTGCCACCCATGTCCTTTACGGTGGAAATCCCGGTAGCAGCGTATTGGTCCGATCCGAATTTTATTGCTTCCATATAATCATCCACATTGTACTCTGGTATGATTTTTTTCACAAGATCCATTGCATTTGCCTCGTAAAGTATGCCGTTTGGCTCTCCGTTTTCATATCTCCCGATTTTACCATTGGATGGTGATTCCATGTTTTTCGTTATACCTGCCAGTTCCAGCGCCCGGGAATTGCAAACAGCGTAGTGCTCTGTCATCTGTGTAATGAACACGGGTGTATCTCTGAATACACTATCAATAACCTTCCTATCCGGCAGGTGTTTTTCCTCCATGTCATATTCGTTAATGGCGTATCCCTGGAACCAGCCGTGGATTATTTTATCCCTGTTGTTTTTCAGAAGTTCTATAAATCCCGGGAAAGACCTTATATCTGCAAAATTCACCTGGTATTTGAGCTTGAGAGCAGTAAGTGTGAAATGATTGTGGGAATCTATTAGCCCGGGAGTTACAAATTTGTTCCTTAGATCGATCGCGTCTGGTTTAGTGACAAGCTCTTTTAGCGCTGCCTGTGAAGGATCATAACTGTCCACAATTATGCCATCTTTTGCTACAAAAACATGATCTGAATCATATAACTTATAACCATCGAAATATTCCTTTACAATAATATATTTCTTCTCCATTAATTTCACCTTCACTTTATCCGGCATAATTACTTATGCGGATTTCAATGGATAATTGATATAATTATCATTAATTACTGTTTCGCACTGTGTATGCTTAAACAGGAATGAATAATTTAATTTTTACCCCTGACCTTCTTTGCCATAACATAAACATTATGGTAGTAGTCACAGAATTCTGAAACAGGGCATATATCGCATTTTGGTGACACGGGTTTGCAGATGTTCTTGCCGAATTCAACCAGGACAGGATTAAATTCAATCTGGTATTTTTCCGGTATAATTTTCTTCAATGCTTCCTCGGCATGGTCCGGGTCTTTAGCCTGTATAAGGCCGATCCTGTTGGTCACCCTGAAAACATGTGTATCCACGGCGATTGCCGGAATTCCGAATCCCTGGGTTAAAACTATGTTGGCAGTTTTACTTCCTGTTCCGGGTAATTTTATGAGTTCGTCATGGGTATCAGGGACAATTCCATTGTATTCATGATTTATGATTTTAGCGATTTCAATGATTCTCTCCGACTTGACGTTGCTGAATCCCACGTTTTTTATAATGGCCTTGATATCGGCTGGACTGGCATTTTCAAGACCTTTTGAATCATGGTATTTACTGTAAAGTGATCTTGCAGCGGCATCGGTTACTGCATCCTTGGTTCTCTGTGAAAGGATCGTTGTTATGAGAATCCAGAAAGGTGAATCCGTAAATTCAAAGTGATGCTCCGGTGAAACCTCTCTTATCCTGAGATATATTGTTTCAAAATCTTTCATGGAAAGTATATAATATAACTATTAATAAAGATATGATTAATTTTAAAAATATTTGTTGATATCAATAATATTCTTGAAGCTCCCTTATCCCGGTCTTTTTGCTTGAAATTATGGAATCTATCAGTTCACCTGCAAATTTTATGTTTGTAATCAGCGGGATATCCTTTTTTATTCCAAGATTTCGTATTGAAAAACCATCACGTATGGAACCGTATGATTCTGAGGGTGTATTTATTATCATTGAGATATCCTCATTCCTGATAACCTCGCTTATACCGGGCAACCTCAGGTCTTTCACCCTGTAAACCACCGTTGAATCGATACCGGCAGATTTGAAGCTGCTGTATGTTCCCGGCGTTGCGTATACCTTGATTCCACTGTCTGTAAGTTTTCTGGCTATTTTGATTGCACTCTCCTTATCCCTGTCATTAACCGTGATTATAACAGATTTCAGGTGGAAATTACGCTTCATAATACGGATGACTTTGGACATTGCCTCGTTGAATGTTTTGCCACAGCACATAGCCTCTCCGGTAGATTTCATTTCCGGGCCCAGTATCACATCCATATCCCTGAATCTCTTGAAGGGAAAAACGGGAACTTTGATAAAGTATGATTCCGGTTCCTTATATTTTATATCCGGTTCTGTTCCGAGGATGGCATTTATGCCATAATCAACCCAGTTTATGCCGGTTGCCTTAGCCACAAATGGTATGGATCTCGAGGACCTTGCATTCAATTCGATTACATATATTTCTCCGTCCTTTATTGCAAGTTGCAGGTTGGATAGCCCGAGCAGATTGAAATTAACTCTCATTTTTTCCACTATGGCTCCGATTTTTTCAACAGTACCTTTATCGAGAAGATCCGGGCCGAGAACCATTGTTGCGTCACCGGAATGTGTACCGGCTTCCTCAATATGCACAGAAATCCCGGCAATAACCGATTGAGTTTTAGAAGAAATAAAATCAACATCTATCTCTGTAGCATTTTGAAGATATTTGCTTACCAGTACCGGAGAACCGGGGCTTTCCAGGAAGAGTTCGTGCACACGTTCCTGAAGAATTCCATAGTCATATATTATATCCATTGCCCTTCCACCAATAATAAAACTCGATCGTATTATAACAGGGAGGCTGATATTTTTAATCTTTTCCTCCAGTTCATTCATATTGGATGCTTCAATAAAATCGGGCTGTTTTATTCCCAGATTCTTCAGGGCTGCAGAGAATTTTGTTCTTTCCTCTATCCTGAATATATCCTCCGGTTTTGTTCCCAGAACAATGCTCTTGAAAATTTTGGAAAGGCCATCGGCCATATTCTGCCCGGTCTGCCCTGAAAACTGGATTATTATTCCCATGGGATTCTCAAGGGCGATTATATTCGATATATGTTCCAGAGTAATGGGTTCGAAATAAAGCTTATCTGATATATCAAAATCGGTGGATACCGTTTCCGGATTGCTATTGACCATGATAGCTTCATATCCTGCTTTTTTCAGGGAAAGAATAGATTTTACTGCCCCGTAATCGAATTCCACCCCCTGCGAGATTCTGTTGGGGCCTGAACCTATTACTATCACTTTCTTCTTCTCTGTGATTTTATCGTCGCTGTATTTATCATAGCACGAATAGAGATATGATGTGTCAGAATCAAATTCAGCAGAACAGGTATCTATTTTTTTGTATACAGGGATTATGGAATTTTTCAACCTGTACTTGATCAGTTCCGGCACACTGATTTTAGAATAGTATGAAATAGTTTCATCCGAAATTCCGAGACTTTTCAGATATGGCATATTTTCAGGAATTTTCCCCGGCCTGATTGATGCCATGCCATCTGCTATGTTTTTCATTTTATATATAAAAAATTGATCATAACCTGATAGTTCTGAGATTTCCTTTACAGGAATGCCCTGGAATAATGCATCAAATATGGCGAATATCCTCTGATCGTTTGGAACATTCATGAGTTCTCTGCTTTTTTCCGGAGATGTAAAGATCCTCATTGGTACAGCCTGCTTTATATCCAGTGATGATATTGATTTCATAAGAGCTTCTTCAAACGTTCTGCCTATACCCATTGCTTCTCCTATGGACTTCATCTCTATGCCTATTTCCCTTTTAACGGAGAATTTATCAAATGGCCACCTGGGAATCTTTACGGTTATATAATCCATGGAAGGCTCAAAAGCGGCATAGGTATTCCTTGTTACCGGGTTTTTTATTTCATTTATATTATAGCCCATGGCAATCTTGGTTGAAATACGGGCAATAGGGTATCCCGATGCCTTGGATGCAAGGGCAGATGATCTTGAAGTTCTGGGATTAACCTCAACCACATAATATTCATTTGTGTTCTGGTTCAGGGCGAACTGTATGTTGCATGATCCTATCACTCCTATTTCATTAACTATGTGTATTGCAGATGTTCTCAGCTTCTGGTAATCATCATTGCTCAGTGTAAGTGAGGGAGTTGTAACTATACTTTCTCCCGTATGTACTCCCATGGGATCAAGATTCTCCATATTGCATATGGAAATACAGTTGCCTGCATTATCTCTCATCATCTCGTATTCTATTTCCTTGAGCCCCAGAAGTGATTCGTCCAGTTCGATATTATCATCACGTACAGAAAAATAATCATCGCAGTAAGAAATAAGTTCATCCCTGTTTTCTATAATTACACCACCTGAACCACCCAGTGAAAAGCCGGTTCTGAGGATAAGCGGATATTTTTTTATTGTATCTATTGTATTTCTATAATTTTCCTTCACCAGTGTATAGGAATCTATTATTGGTTCTCCTATCTGCCTCATGAGATTGAAGAAGATTTTTCTATCTTCTGCTGTTTCTATTGATTTAACCGGTGTGCCCAGAACTTTTATATTGTTTGATTGTAGAATACCCAATTTGTCCAGCAGAATTACAAGATTTAAGCCAACCTGCCCACCTGTTGATGGCAGTATAGAGTCAATTTTTTCCTTTTTTATAATTTCTATAACGCTTTCCGGATCAACCGGCTCTATGTAAATTCTATCAGCAATATCACGATCTGTCTGTATAGTTGCCGGATTGGAATTCAGAAGCACTGTTCTAACACCCTCTTCCTTTAAAGCAAGACATGCCTGCGATCCGGAGTAATCGAATTCTGCGGCCTGCCCTATAACTATTGGACCCGAACCTATTACCAGTGTACATTTGATATCTGCATTCATTTTATTCACCCAGTGTTTTTTTAACTTCATCAAAGAACCATGAACTATCATAGGGTCCCGGATATGCCTCCGGATGAAACTGTACGGAAAATACCGGCAGTTCTCTATGGTTTATCATTTCCACTGTGCCGTCATTGATATCTTTTCCAGTTACTTCCAGTCCTGTACCGGACAACGACGCCTCATTTATAGCATAACCATGATTATGAGATGTAATATATACACGATTACCGGAGAAAACCGCATGATTTACACCCCTGTGACCATACTTCATTTTTTCCGTTTTTCCTCCAAGGGAAAGTGCAATGAGCTGATTCCCAAGGCATACTCCCATCACGGGCATTTCAGAGGTTTTTTCCCTTATGAATTCCCTGAGCGGGGCCAGGGATTTATGATCCGGATCTCCTGGCCCGTTGGGTATGAATATTGCATCGTAATGGAATTTAATGGAATCAAAATCGAAGTTATAGGGAACTATGTGAAGTGATGCAGTTTCGCTTAGTCTCTTGATAAGGCTATTTTTGGTGCCTACATCTATGAACAGAACCTGTTTCTTTCTACCTGAATTGTAATACTGGTACTGCTTTCTTGAAACCTGTGAAACCAGGTCTAGTTTCATAGTATCAGGGAAACTGCCAGGAAATTCATTTTTACTGCTTATGTATGCCCTTATTGTTCCATTTTTCCTGATCTTCTCCACCAGTTCCCGGGTATCTATACCGTCTATTGCAGGAATTCTATTAGCCTTCAGGAATTCGTTGAATCCTGATCCGGAGTTGCCGCCACTTAAAATGGCGTGTGCATCCTTGGTTATCAGACCTGAAACCTGCACCCTGTCAGATTCCATATGTTCCATACTTACACTGTAATTGGCTATTTCCGGAAAGGCAAAGATAAGTATTTGCCCGGCATATGATGGATCTGTTATAGTTTCCAGATAACCTGACATCGATGTTGTAAAAACCAGTTCTCCATGAATGTCCCCCTCATAACCATATCCTTCGCCCTCATAAGCCGTCCCATCTTCAAGCAACAAGTATTTCTTCATTTAAACCTTAAAAAAGCTAATCCCAACATGAGATATATTATTTTTCATTATATTTTATAATTAATTGGTCACTTCCATCATTGTGTCTAAAAAAAGTAGCAGTTTGGTATTGTATATGAATTTGATTATATTTATTACACTATTGATATACATAATAACATTAACTTAATAAACACTTCTTTAATAAAGTATTTATGAAAGTAATAGCAGCACCCGGACCTGTTTGCTACCCCATGGTAGCAGCAATGATGGAGAGAAAGGATATAAATATTGAATTCAAGAAATCGTCGGATATAGGAAAGGAAAAGCCTGATGTGGTTCTTGATTCCACAGTTTCACTGGTTAAAAGCGGACTTCCCATAGATTATGTAACAATAGAGAATTTATCTAGAGTCGCACCGAAGCTGGGATACAAAATAGGGATGACCCGTAAGGGTGGAGCCTCGGATATTCTATTCAGGGCATATGTTGGTGAAACAAAGAAGGATGTAGAAATACAGTATTTTGAAGGCATGAGTGAACTAATGGATGCAATGCATGCCAATAAGGTTGACACGGTGGTTGTACCGGCTATGGATAATGCCGGAATCAGCATTGAAGAATACTTCAAAAGAGAGAATGTTGCTATTCCGGGAAGCTGTGGTGCAGCTGTTTATGGTAATCCAAAGGATTTTGTTGAGGCTTATGAATTGGGAATTAAACTCATCAGGGAAAAACCCGAAGAAACGGCCAAATTCATAATTGAACATTTACCCATGCAGTTTCCGCCACAGTTCGTGGTGAACACAATGAAAAATTCAGACTTAAGAGTACATAAACCTGAGAATTATGAGGAATTTATCAGACTGGTTAAAAAATATTCCTCATAATAAGGGAAAATTTTAAAAAAACAAAATTATTTTTAATTTTGTTAGATTGAATTATTATATACTCAAATTACATTAGAGGTTTTATGTGGGACTACATCAATCAAATATTCGAGGGATACCCGGCGGAAATGAAGGTTATACAGAAGATGACTAAAATAGGCATATCGGTAAAAATTTTATATGACGAGCCAAAATTATTCTGTGATGAAATAGAAATAAAGCCTAATTCTATGGCAAGAGCATATCATGTTGATAGAAGGGTAATTGTCAACCTTATCCAGAAAATCATAAGCGACAAGAAACTTTACGAATTTTTCAGCAATATTTCAGCTGTTTCCAACTTTGAAAATGCAGGATCAAAGATAGGTTTCGGTGTTATAGAGATCATTCCTGTAGATGCAGCCAAACCCGGCATTATTGCCGGCGTAATGAAACTCCTTGCAGATAATGGCATTTCAGTCAGGCAGTTGATTACCGATGATCCGGATCTTATAGATAATCCGAGGGCAATTATAGTTACAACTGAATCAATAACAGGTGACATACTCAACAATATAAAAAAGGTCAACGGGGTAAAAGCCGTTTTATTGCTTTAAATAAATTTTTCCAGATCTTCACCGTAAAGTATCCCCATTATATTTTTTATTTTTTCCTCAATTTCCGCATAGGTGTCGCCATAAACGTTAACATGCCCCATCTTTCTCTTACGGCGAACTTCGTTTTTGTGATACCAGTATATATTGGTTTTACCAAGTTCCAGGATTCTGGATATTTTGCCATCAATACCGGTACCTATGATATTTACAATTCCTGATGGCACAAAGAGATCCGGCCTTACGGCATCCATCCCTGACACGGCGAGTATATGTTCCTCGAACTGAGAAATTGAGCTTCCTGTCAGGGTGTGGTGACCTGTATTGTGTACCCTGGGTGCATATTCATTTATTATAACATTTTCATCCTTTACGTAGTATTCAATGCCCATAACGCCTATATAATCTAGGGATACCATGAGCCTCTTTGCTATGTCAATCATTTCCAGAGTGTTTTTTACAGGTGATATATTGTATATGAGGATACCGTTCTGATTATAATTGAAAGATGGCTCAAAATTGAAGAATTTTCCCTTTTCGTCCCGGACAGCAATTATAGATGCTTCATAGTCATAATCAATGAATTCCTCGATTACATATGGCATATCAGGATGATTTTCATATTCTGTATCGG
>JAKAAK010000078.1 GCA_021797025.1 Thermoplasmata archaeon | reverse complement strand
GAGGAGAAGTTGATCTTATCAAGGAATGTCCTGAGCATGGAATAACAAAGGAAAAGTACTGGGAAGACTATGATATGTATGAGGAGGCAAAAAAATTCCAGGACAAGGAAGGCACAAAAATATTGAATCCAAACGTTGCCATATATGCCGATAAAATCATATGCCCCACACACTGTGGTCTCTGTGTAAAACACAAATCCCATACAGGATTGGGAAACGTTGTTATAACAAATAGGTGCGACCTTTCATGCTGGTACTGTTTCTTCTATGCAAAGGAGAACGAGCCAATATACGAGCCCTCCCTTGATCAGATAAGATTAATGCTCAGAAGAATGAGAAACGAGAAACCTGTTGGTGCCAATGCGGTTCAGATTACAGGTGGAGAACCAACCCTTAGAGATGATATAATAGATGTGATAAAAATCGCAAGGGAAGAAGGCTATGAACACGTTCAGATGAATACAAACAGTGTAAGAGCAGCATATGATCCTGACTTTGTCAAGAGGGCAAGGGATGCAGGCTCTAATGTTGTTTACACCAGTTTTGATGGACCAACACCAAGATCAAACCCGAAAAATTTCTGGGAAATACCTATGGCTCTGGAACACTACAAGCAGGCACCTATGGGAGTAGTTCTTGTACCTACTGTTATAGGCGGAATAAACGATATGTACCTTGGGGATATGATAAAGTTTGCAAAATCCAATATGGATGTTGTAAGGGGATTAAACTTCCAGCCTGTGAGCCTTGTGGGAAGAATGTCAGACCGTGCAAGGGCAAGGCAGAGAATAACAATTCCTGGAGCAATAAAGAAGATAGAACAGCAGCTTGACGGTGCAATAGGAAGGGAAGATTTCTTTACAGTACCGGCAACAACAGATGTATCAAACTTTGTTGCCGCACTTAAAGGCCACCCGACATACAAGTTATCAATACACTTTGCATGCGGAATGGGAACATACATATTCATTGATAATGACAAGATCATACCTGTAACAAGATTTGTTGATGTCAAGGGAATGTTTGAGTACCTTTCTGAGCTCGGGGATGACATAAAATACGCAAAATGGCAGGCTCCAAAGAAGGTTGAATCTGTTACTAAACTGCTGTTGCACCTTAAAAAATTCGTGGATTACAGCAAGGCACCGGAGGGATTCAAACTAAAGGATATGGTGTACAACGCTTTCACCGAGGGCGATTATCATGGACTTAAGGCTTTCCATTATAAATCTCTGTTCGTGGGATTCATGCACTTCCAGGATCCATACACATATGATGTAGACCGTGTCGAGAGATGCGATATACACTATGCAATGCCTGATGGTAGAGTTATTCCATTCTGCGCATTCAATGTGATACCGGAACTTTACAGAGATTCAACACAGAGAAAGTATTCAATACCTGCAAATGTGTATGAAGAAAAAACAGGATTTGACCTGAAGAAAGACAAATACTTCAGAAAATACACCGTGGAGGAAAAGAAGAGAATCATAAGGTTCTACGAAAGAAGCTTAGGAAGAAATCTTACCTCCAAGGAAATAGGGCTTGATCTGGACAAGGATGAAATCCCCATGATATCATCCGTAAATCCGGACCAATAAATCTATATTTTATTTTAGCACTACATTTTATATTTATCAATATTATACTATCTTATGATTTATGAGATTTTAGACCATACAGCAGACCTTAAAGTCAGAATATACGGAAATTCTTATATTACAATTTTTCAAAATTCCATCATAACTATATCTGATTTAATAGTAGACAGAAACCTTCTGAAACCGGAATTGCATAAAAGCATCGATATTCAAAAAAATTGCCCTGATAACATACTTATAGACTTACTCAATGATGTTATTTTCTATGCGGAATCCGAGAATGCTATATATTTCAGTTCAGACCTTGAATTCAGTGAAAATCGGCTTCATGGTACCATATATGGATCACGCTTTCCAGAAAATGTAGAATATAGAAATGTTATAAAGGCCGCAACCTATTACGATCTTAATGTCGATCCGGGAAAAGGGTTCGCCACAGTTGTATTCGATATTTGATTAACTTATCTCGATGAGCGGTCTTCCTGGCCAAGGATTTTTCTTCTGTATGCTGTCCGATTTTACAATATCTATCTCTATCTTTAGAATGGATTCCAGATATGATCTGTTTCTTTCTATTATATTGTATTCATCAAGATTTTCTTGCGCAATTCTGTTTTTGTTTTTCATATAATCTCCAATCATGGCGCGGTATTCCTTTTCCAGCTCCCCCTCAGGATAATCTTCCAGGAATTTTTTCTGTTTCTCTCCATAAACAGTTATTGTAGCTCTTCTGGCATTGATATGGATGATTTTAAGGATTTCCCTTATATCGGATATTACCCTGTTAAGGTAGTTCTCCGAATTTAAAATGTTATAATCTATCCTATCGTCTATATCCATATCAATTGTCTGTGTGCTTACAAAGCTATCAGCATCCACATGTCTATGCCAGTATTCCTCCGCTGCAAAAGGTATGATTGGAGAAAGAGCCTTAAGCCAGTCTGAAAGAACCGGGTTAAGAGCAGTATTTATGTTCCCTCCCCGGTTCTCAACACTTTTCAGGTCGTTCATGACGTTGTAAAATATTGCTATATAGGAATCCCTTATATTCATGGATTCCATGTCAGCAATATAAGTTTTCAAATTTCTATAAAATGAGGATTTGAACCATAAATAAATATAATTATCCTCAGCATTTTTACTGGAATAATTTTCAAGGATATCTGTAAAGTAGGAATATCTTTTAATCACCGATGAAAGGTCCTTTTCATTCCAGTCAAGAAGTGATAATATGTCGGCACCTGCAGCCATGAAAAGTCTGTATATGTCCGCAGAATAACGTTTAATTATTTCAAGGAGTGAAATTACATTTCCCTTGCTCTTTGATATCTTTGCACCATTGGATATTACGAGTCCGGATATCATGAGACCACCAGGTAGCTCCTTACCCCTGAATATAGCCGCATGGTTCATTATATAGAACGCGAGATGATTGGATAGATGTGGTGGTGCTGTTATCCTTAAATCATTTCCATACCAGTAGGCGAATTCATCTCTGGCTTTTCTGGCATTTGCCATTGTATATTCATCATGATTTTCCCTGAGCTCCTTCCCAAGAAGGATGTAATCAAATAGTTCATATGGTATCTTTCCCAGATGGGAATATATATTTTCAAGTTCCCTTTTATTTGTATATGCAAGCATATAGATGGTTGAATCAGATAATGATTCGATAACCCATCTATCATCGAATGGCAGTTTTGTTCCTATACCTCTTTTCCTTGCGCATGGTCTTTCCTTGAGCCAGTCAATTGCATCGTTCATAAGCTTTCTGTAGAGTTCAGGATAAAATCTCATTGAATTTACAAGACTATGTGCCTTTTCCTTGAGCCATTCGGGGGAGTAATCAATAAACCACTGATCATTGAGAACGGCAACTATAATCTCTGATCCGGAGCGGGTCACTGCCTTTCTGCTGGTTTCATAGAATATGAATGCCAAATGATTTTCCTGCATTTTATTTTTGATTGCCTCCCTGCCCTCAACCACAGACATGCCACTGTATATTCCAGAATTAATTAGCGTACCATTGTAAAATTCCTCTTTATATAGTTCCTGGGTTGCTTCTTTAAGTTTTTCACTATTATCTTCCAGATCATATTTCTCAACAAGAGATTCTACTGATACATTGCTGTTAACCTTTACCACTTTCTTTATTTTATTTTCTATACCATTTTTCCTATAGTAGACATAATCAAAAATTGAATGGCCAGGCACAGAATACACTATACCTGTTCCATTATCAGGATCAACAAATTCAGCCTTTAAAACTTTGATCTTTTCATTGCCAAGTGGAACCTGGAATTCCAATGCTATTATATCATCAGAAGAAATATCTCCTATATACTGAACATCATCATGCTGCATCGAGAATTTTTTACAGCCACTACTGGACATCACTATATTCATTCCCCTATATCTGACCATTTTATATTCTGCCCAAGGATTTATCCATAGATTTGTTACCCCAAATATTGTTTCTGGCCTCAGTGATGCTGCCATGAGATAATATTCCGTACCCCTGAACAGTACCCCGGTGAATTCCTCTATACTTACCTTATCCGTATCGCCATCCTTGATGTCGTCCTCACCTACTGCATTTTCCTCCTTGATGCTGTACAGTATGGGGTAGCTTCCTTTCTTAATAAGTCCCTTTTCGTTCAGCTGGTTGAACTGCCATTTTACGACCTCCTTGTAAAACGGGTCTGCTGATGTGAACTTCCTGCTCCAGTCTATGGAATATCCAAGATCCATAAAATCCTTTATTATTACTCTGGAAAAGTAATCGGCTATATTCTGAGGTTCCCTGAAAGATTCCAGTATTCTATCTATATCCTCAGGTTTTTCATATTCGGACAAATAATTTCTGTAAAGTTTGATTGTATCCTTATCGCCATTTCTTAATCTCTCTGAGAATGCAAGTATAGGTGTGCCACTTTCATGAAATCCCATGGGGAATAGAACATTATACCCTGTTAATCTTTTGTAACGTGCAACTATATCTCCCAGTGTATAGGTTCTTCCATGGCCAACATGCAGTGAACCATTTGTATAGGGCCATGGCACTGTGATGAAAAATTTTTTCTTTGTATTATCCGCAACAGGCTCAAAAATATGACTTTCCGCCCATCGGTCACGCCATTTTTCCTCTATGCTTCTTTCCATTCAAACCACTAGTACTGCTGCTGCTACTACTGTGGCCCATTCATCCGGCTTGAGCACAACTGTGGTTGCAGCGATATTTTTTGTTGTAAGTATCTTATCGTCCAGTACATACTCATTTTTTTTATCTTCCCATTTGAGGTGGTCATCCAGCCCCATTGTACTTGCAAGCATTTCTGCTGCAAGCTTTTCGGCAAAATGCCCTGAATCATTTTCTGTCTGGCCGAATGTATGATGCTCGCTGAGGTATCCCCATTTGCTTCTGTCGGATGGCACTGCAAAACCTATGGCAGCCGATATCATCCTGTTAAGTTCACTGGATGAATTCCTTGCCAGGACTGTGAATAAAATCTGGCCATATGAAAGTAATTTTATACCTTCGGATTTATCAACGATTTCAGCATATGGCGGCAGAATTGAACTGACACTTACCAGGTTATAGGCAGCGATATCAGCATCCCTTAAAGCATTCTCGAATGATTGCAGCTGTGTTTCTCCGCGCCCTATTCCCCTGGTGAAAAATATTTTCTTTGGAAGTAACATAGAGGTGTATTATTAATTATTTAAAATATTTATCTTATGTGTTCTGGCTGCCTTTATCTTAAATGATTCCAGTACCTATCCATTCAACTTGCCTAAATTCACGTTTGTATCTACTTCAAAAATTTTTCTGTAAACGTCCATTCCATGCCCAGTTTCGGATGGTTTACCCGGCATTATCCTATATGTATGTTCTCCATCTTCTGTTCTTTCCGCCACTAGGAATAAAGATTTGTTATGTACCTCTTCAACCACTGTGGACGCAAATTCGTATAAATGGGATACAAAAAATACTCTCATTCCATTTTCAAGAAGCGCCCTGGTAACTTCCATAGCTATTTCAGAACCCTCCCTGGTATTTGTGGAAGAGAATGATTCATTAAGAAGTATCATACCATTCTTTTTTATATGACTTACTATTTCATTCATCTTAGAAAGCTCGTCTTCGAATTTTCCTCTGTTAAGTTCTCTATCCTCCTCGTGTTTGAAATGTGTGTAAATGCCGGACACCGTATTTGCAGTAAATGTTTCAGCTGGAACAAAAATACCTGCCTGCATCAGAAGCTGTGCTTGCCCCATACTTCTCAGGAACGTTGATTTTCCTCCCCTGTTGGTTCCTGTTATTATAAATAACTCTGTACCTTTAGATTCCATACAATTTGAAACAATATTCACATCAGTGCTCAGAAGCAATCCGAGGTCATAGAGCCCTGTAAATGTTACCTCTTTATTCTCCCGGGGGATCGGAAAGCATATATGCCCGCTTCCTGTTTTAATTTTTTTGATCAGGTTGATTGCACCCAAATAGAAGCCCACCTCGCTCTTTATATCACTGTAAAATTCTATTGCATTCCTTGCCGCAATTGTGAGGGTGATAGCAACTTTTCTCAATCCCCGACTTTTTATTGCCTCAATCTCGGCTGCACCGTTTATATCCCTTTCATTTAATACATACGTATAGTGTTTTTCCAGTGTATCTTTCATGATCTTCTTTACCGATTTACCATTAAATGGTTCATGTAGAATGTAATCTATTCCAGAATTTCCCGGGCCAAGTGCCATGCTCAGTGTTACACTGTCCCTGAAATTGGCTTTATCGAGATATTTCTGAATATTTTCCATGTATTCAGATCCGAAATCTTCTGAAATTATCCTGCAGAATTTTTCCAATCCTCTGGAAAGGAATCTGATCGATGGTCTTAAAATTATGTTCCTTAGTTCTCCTGTGTATAGAACAAATTTCCGGAGTATGTCAGTTGATGCCGGGATTGAAAAAGAATCCTTATCACTGAACCAGAAAAGCTGCTTCTTTGCCTTAGTTGTAAACTCAAGTGCGTTTTTATATATTTTTCTTGCAGTTTCCTCGTTATTTATGAGATCCTTTAATATTTCCTGTCTGTACATTATTTCATCAATGGAAATTGATCCGTTGAGTACAAAGTTTATCGAATTTTTTAGAAGAAAATCATCACCCCCTGACATGGCATTGAATATAGGTTTTAACCCCAGGTCACTTATCATCATATCAGCATTCCACGGTATATTATCATGCCTCATTTTTCCATTAATGCTGCTCAGATATGTTTTCATTATTTATCCTCCTCGTGAGCTCTTCATAAGACAATCCATACTTTTCAGCAAGTGCATGTGCATAAGCTATTCCATTTGATTTCTGCGGAACTACCTTATATGTTCTTTTTCCTGGGTCATTAATATTTATCTGCGCAACATAGCTTTTAACTCCCTGAATCGATGCAAGTTCATGTATGAATGTAACGTAGAGTGCAACGCATCCAATTTCTTTTAAATTTTCAATGATTTTCTTCCCTATTTCAATTCCGTCCTTCAGGGTTGTGGAACTGAGCATTTCATTTATAATAATAACACTTTTAGACGTAGCAATTTCTAGTATAGAGTGAAATCTGATCAATTCTTCCTCCAGCCTTCCAACAGGATTTTCAACACTTTCTGTTTTTTCAAAATGGGTATATATATTATCCGGGATCTGGAGCCTTGCACTACTTCCTGGTACTGGCATGCCCAGGGATGCAAGATAATACACCTGACCAAAAACCCTGGCAAAGGTGGTTTTACCCCCGTTGTTAGGCCCAGTCACAAGTATTATTCTAGAATCATATTTAATGTAAAAGCTGTTTGTAACAGGGACTCTGGCGTTATTAAGAAGTTTTCCTGCAAGAGCAAGGTCATAGGAATCTCGGGAATAAAACTCATCGTCAGAAGAAACAATTTCAGGAATACAAAAATTTAACTTTTTATTAGTGAATCGTTGCATGTAGGTTATATACTTTAAATAGAATTTTATTTCATGCATGAATCTTTGAATTACAGGATCGATGAAATTCTGATGATTCACAAAGAAAGAGTCTATTATTGAAAACTGGTCCGGATAAAGCCTCGAGGTTAGTTCTACCAGTGCATTCTCTACATGGCCTGTACTGTATGAATTATTTGTACTGAAATCACATAGATCACCATCAAGAAACCGGCCAAAAATTTTTATTGCTTGGTCACCGAAATCATCCGATTCACCGTCCCTTCTGACAGTAATCCTGGTACCCCGTATAGTAATCATATACCTGACTGATTCTATCACTCTCTCACTATCACTTGATTCTTTAATTAATAGTTTGAAGGCATCTGACTCTATGTAGGATTTCAAATACTCATTGAAATTATTCAGTCCATGAGATTTTATCGTATCACCGCCAAGGCATTTCAAGAGTGACATAATGGAATTGCAGTAAAGATATGCAGAATCTAAAAACCATCTGTTTCTCTGCACTGAACCCATCTCGTTCAATTTTCCTATATTGTATTGCAGGGTATCAGCACTGTTTGAGAATGATTTAATTCCATTATATACACTGCTATTTGACAAATCCCGGAATATTTCCTGCCTGTATTTTATATCATCTTCAGATTTTAAAGGCATGTGTAGTATGGATTCAATTTCAGCATCTTGTATATACCCTTTAATAGCAGTAAAAATATCATCCAGTGCCAGATCCTTAAAGAGATCAAGTTTTCCATCCAATACTGTGTCTCCATGGTCTTCCCTATAAATTATGCTTTCAAACTCCAAAATATCACTTCCTGTTTCTTTCAGGAGTCATCAGCACAGAGGCATTCAGTGGAACTCCATCCACATGCATATGATGTTTATTTATCATATAAACTTTTCAGGAACGGTTAAACAGAATTGTAACTGAAATATTTTAAATAATATCCTGCTATTGGAAAAGAACAATGCCAGCACAGAAAAGAAATGTTTTTGATATGCTTGACCCCGCACTTAAAGAAAGTGTGGCCAGAAACGGTATAGTGGATCCAACAGAGGCACAGAAACTGGCAATACCTGAAATACTCTCAGGAGAAAATGTGCTTTTAATATCTCCTACGGGGTCCGGAAAAACTGAGGCTGCTGTTCTACCTATTTTGAACAGGATATATATTGATAAACCACAGGCCATAGCACTTCTTTACATAACCCCACTCAGGGCCCTGAACAGGGATATGCTATCAAGGCTTTTTGATTACTGCAATACACTGGGAATGCGTGTACAGGTCAGGCACAGTGATATAACCCAGGCACAGAAAAATGAAATATCAAAAAATCCGGCACAGATACTTATTACAACACCGGAATCACTGCAGCTCCTTATGATGGGGA
Organism: Thermoplasmata archaeon; assembly: GCA_021797025.1. The sequence goes on along the minus strand of JAKAAK010000078.1, from coordinate 2,937 downwards.
GACGACTCAGGGAGCATATAAAGAATGTAAAATATGTAATAGTAGATGAGGTCCATGAGATGGCACAGAATGAACGTGGTTCCCAGTTTGCCATTGCCATGGAACGATTAAAGATTCTTGCTGGGCATTTCCAGGTTATAGGTTTATCTGCTACGGCAAGAAATGAAGATGAACTTGCACTTTTCATTTCACCATCAAAAGAATGTAAAATACTGAAACCGGTCATTGATAAAAAAATGGACATCCAAGTAATAATGCCGGAAAAAAGTGATGAGAAAACAGCCGAAATCATGGCATGCGACCCACAGTATGCCGGTTCAATAGTGAAGATTCATTCCATAGTCGAGGAAAACACAGGAACCATAGTGTTCGTAAACAGGAGGTATGTTGCAGAAGATATCTCATTCAGAATGAAACTATGGCTGAAAAACCCGGACATAGAGGTACATCACGGTTCACTCTCAAAAGAAACAAGGGAAACTGCTGAATCCGATTTCAAGGAAAACAGGGTTAAGGCACTCATATGCACTTCATCGCTGGAACTGGGCATAGATGTGGGCTCTGCAGATATGGTTGTACAGTTCAATTCACCCAGGCAGATTAATAAGATGATACAGCGAATAGGCAGGGCCGGTCATTCACTGGAAAAAATTTCACGTGGTATAGTAATCTGCAACGATGTGATTGAACTGGAAGAGGCGAAGGCCATAGTGGGGAATATAAAATCAGGTCAGCTGGAAAACGTCATGATCAGGAGAAATTCTCTATCAACGGTTGCCAATCAGGTGATGCTTGAGTTGAATTTTTCCAGGAAAATAGATTATAACTACTTTTACAAAGTTATTACAGGGGCCTATCCATTCAAAGATTTAACATTCGAGGATTATTATTCTGTTCTGGAATTGCTATCCAGAACAAGGAAAATCATTATAGATGGGAATTTTATAATCAGAAGATATTCAATTCTGAAGTATTTCATAGAGAATATATCAATGATAGCCGGAGAAAAAAATTACCGTGTTATTGATGTAATAAATAAAAAATTTATAGGAACCCTGGATGAGAAGTATGTGATAAATGAAATTTCTCCGGGGTCTTACTTTGTGATGAAAGGAAATACATGGAGGACAATCAGGATAGATGACGATAAAATATACGTTGAACCCTTTGCAACAGCTGCTATAGCCCCCCGCTGGACTGGAGAAGAGATTCCTGTACTCTATGAAGCTGCTTCGCGTGTATCCTCTGATCGTGAGGAAAAAATAATACCCGACTTTGTAAACAAAAATGGCAGAAAAGCTCTTGAAGAATGGTACAAAAATGACATGGCAACATTGAATAGAATTATAGTGGAGGCTCATAATTCCGAAATAGTCATACAGGTTCTGCTCGGGAGTCTTGGCAACTTCACACTTGCACAGATTATTTCAGGGCTGCTCACATCGATTACCGGAGAAAGTGTAGAAATGGATTATTCTCCGTACCATATTTACATGCGTGTATCCAGGAATATTTCAGCTGATGATGTAAAGACCCTGATAATGAATATTGACAGAAATAACCTTGATGGTTATGTAAAATCATCTGCCAGGCGATCAAGATTTTTCAATAATGTTTTTCTATATGAAGCACGAAAATTCGGCATTATAACAAATGAGGCTGACATAACCAGAATTAGATTCGAAAAGATAGTAGATTCATATTATAATACAGTTGTTTATGAGGATTCAATCAGGAAATTAATATTCGATTACATGGATATAGAAGTATTGAGAAAATACCTGGAAAATTTGAAGGATTCAAATTTCATACTCAAGGATAAAATTTCGGACTCATCAAACATATTCCTTTCACATTACTCGGAAAGAATCATGCCATTGAAACCGACAAAGACTATTTTAGAATCGATCAAGAAGAGACTGATGAATGAGGAGGTCATTCTTTACTGTACATCCTGCGGAAATAAAAGAACCAGAAAAATAAAGGATATAACAGATATACAGTGCCCGGTATGCCATTCCAGACTTGTTGCTTCTGTATCCAAATATGATGAAGAAATAATATCAAAAAAGATAGATGAAAAAACCCGGCGCAGGCTTGTTAAAAATGCACATCTTGTAAGGGAACACGGTATTACGGCAATAATGGTAATGGCAGCAAGGGGGGTTGGACCGGAGATGGCTTCTAGGATACTTGAAGTATCATACCTTCATGAGGAGGATCTTATAAAAAGGCTTCTCAATGCTGAAACTGATTTCGCCAAAAACAGGCAGTACTGGTGATGGTTTTATATATAATCAGTTATTTATTTATATCATATAATATAATTAGACCTAATATAGTAAACTATATATAGAAGTTTATTTTTACTTAGTTGATAATCATGATTGGTGGTCAACCCATATTTATCCTGAAAGAAGGAACTAAAAGAGAGAGTGGAAAGGACGCAATGTTCGAGAATATAGATGCTGCAAAGGCAATCGCAACATCTATTAGATCGACACTCGGTCCGAGGGGAATGGACAAAATGCTTGTCGATTCCCTTGGAGATATAGTTATAACAAATGACGGGGTTACAATACTCAAGGAAATGGATGTGGAGCATCCCGCTGCAAAGATGATGGTTGAGGTTTCAAAGACACAGGATAGCTATGTTGGAGATGGAACCACAACAGCTGTGATAATAGCCGGTGCATTGCTTGACCAGGCTCAGGGACTTGTGAAGCAGAATGTACATCCCACAGTAATTACCGAAGGATATAAAACTGCAGCCGCACAGGCAAGCAGGGTTCTGGACGAAATATCAAAACCTGTATCAATAAAGGATAAAGATATATTAATGAAAATGGCAAAAACATCACTCAACAGCAAGAGTGCATCCGTTGAAAAAGATCTTCTGGGGGAAATCTCATACAATGCAATTTCCTCTGCAGCTGA
>JAKAAK010000077.1 GCA_021797025.1 Thermoplasmata archaeon | reverse complement strand
CTGATTATTTAAATCGTTCTTCTGTTTTATTGTTGATATCCTTGCATATATTACTGTTTTCCTTTTAACATCCCTATTCAATAATTTATAAACATCCTCATCATTGTAATCATAGAAGCCATTGGGCATAACTCTAAATCTTATTTTTCCTGTTGAAGCATAGACGTGTAGTGTTTTTCTGGAAATTCTTAATAGGTTTAATACCTCATTCGCCTTCATAGTTAATAACATAATACATTATTTATATAAATAGTTAGTGGAATTATGGATTATATAAATTTTTGAATATTGGTATCTATGATGCGATCAGGATGTATTCAATATTTGGTGGATCCCCCCAGTTTCACAAATATTTTCATATAAATAATCTCAGAAACGTTGAGGCAATGATACGAAGTATTTTCCTGGACAGTAACAGTGTATTTGTGTTCGAGCCAAGGGATTTTATAACAGAGGAATTTGGACGGAGATCGCAAACTTACTTCTCCATACTGTATGCAATTTCAACAGGACGCACAAAAGTATCGGATATTGCTTCTATTACAGATATCAAGGCCACATCCATGCAATCCTATTTATATGAATTGAAGGATATATTGAACCTGATAGTTTATGAATCACCTGTTACCAAAAAAAATAATAAAATCGATAAAAAAGGAATTTATAAATTAAGTGATAATTACATGGATTTCTGGTTCAGCAAATTTTATCCAAATATAAATCAATTCGAGCTGGGAAATTATAATGGCGTGGTTGATTTATTAATAGAATCAATTGATTCAATCGTTCCACATAAATTCGAAGAGATATGCATGGAATTAATAATATATATGAATAATGAAAAACACAGTATTTTACCGTTCAGTATACAGCAAATTGGAAGATGGTGGGGAAAAAACAATTCGAGAATTGAAGGTAAAAATCAGGAAGAAATAGATATTGCAGCTTTGAATGAGGATAAGAAAAGTGTAATGTTCGGAGAATGTAAATGGACTAACAGGCCAGTGGATGTTCCGGTGTATGATGACCTTAAAAGAAAATCGGCAAGTGTACAGTGGAATAATGATAACAGAAATGAATATTTTATACTATTCAGCAAATCCGGTTTTACTGATAAATTGAAAGATATTGCAAAACAGGATAAAGTATTGTTATTTGACCTGAAGAAAATTGAAGATATATTGAGGAATACAGAGTAATAAAATGAAATTGATTGCTTTAGATTTATGGACTCCGGAGAAAAAGGCTAAAACTTTTCAAAATATGTTTATTTAAGTCATAAATTACATATATCTATTACTGATTGGATTTTTATGGCTGGCAATGTGTTTATCCTCGGGGCAGGTCTTTCCGGAATATATTCCAAGATGCAGAATCCACAATCTATATTAATCGATAAATCAAAATATCTTACTATATCTACCAGATTGGTCAACGTTGTGAATAGCACAGATAAAAGCTACGCATATAAGCAGAGGCCTGTAGATAGAAATGAGACTGTAATGGATATTGATTTTGCAAACAGGCTGATTGTAACAGATAGGGGAAATATATCCTATGGAAAGTTGATCATTGCCTTAGGACATAACCAGGCGATAAAAACCATAGAGGGGAGTCAGTTCCTTCATAAACTGGAAACAATAGAAGATGCATTAAGTTTAAAAGAACTTATCAGAAAGGCGGAAAACATCACAATCGTCGGCGGTAGCTATCTTGGCGTTGAACTGGCATCCATAATGCCTGGAAAGAATGTTGCAGTAATTGAGTCCGGAACAAGAATTCTTAAAAGTGGTCCAGAAAGTGCTTCCATTTATGTATCAGAGTATTTGAAAAATACCGGCGTAAATATTGTCACAGGCGCTACAGTGCAGGAAGTCAAAAGTAGTTCGGTATTGCTTTCTGACAGGGAAATTAAATCTGATTTAACTGTATATGCAGGTGGAATTTCTGGAAATCCATTGATTGAAAATCTGGGAATAAAATCAGAAAATTCAAGAATAATTGTGAATAAATATTTGCAATCGGTTGATTATGATGATGTATATGCCTGTGGAGATTCTATGAAAATTGAGGGAAAGAATTTCCCTATGACTGCATTTATAGCTAGGAAATCTGGAACTATTGCAATGAGAAATGCCACAGGCTCCCGGGTAGAATTCAATGATTATAGGAGTGGAAATATACTGAGTTTAAATGGAAAGTACATAATGGTAAAGGAAAACAGCTTCAGCAAGGGTCCATTTACCGGCATCATAAAGAAATATGTTAATGGAAAAACTGAAAAAACACTGGAAAAATTAAATCAAATAATCAGAACATAATAAATTTGTATTAATTTTTAAAATCCTCCTTGATAATCAGTAATCCCATAAACACTGATAGCAAAATAAAAGCTATGCCGTAATATAGAATACCATGAAAAAGCCCTGTTATTTTATCCAGTAACCCCAGAAGGATTACAGGGAGCCCGACACCTATGTATATGATAATATAATAATTGGCAAGCGTGTCGCCTGTTTTCTCCGGTGGGGAAATCGCCTTTATTTCCCTGGTTGCACCAGTAAATGAGAATCCCTGCCCGATACCGGCCAGTACAGTTCCAGCAACAAAAATATAGAGAGAATTTTTCATAATAGAAATGAGAATAAATATTACTGCAAATGCAATAAAAACCATACCTGAAAACATTGAACTTTTTATTTTAAATCTCAGGGAAATAACCTGAAATACAGACGCCACACCCAGCATAAGAAACACAATAATGCCACCGATTGCTATATCATTTATTCCCGAAAGTTTAATTATATATACAGGAGCCAGGGACATATAGAACGCAGTAATAGACCATGCAACAAATGCAGCAAAGGAACTCAACATGAAAGGCCTTATAACTTCCCTGTCAATAGAAGGAAAATGCAATTTCAATTCCGGATTCGCCCTTGATATATCCTTCAGAGGATACATTGCAATGGCAGGCAATATTACTAGAACAATAGAAATTACATAAACCAATTTTAAAGGATATGACAAATACTGGGCCATTATTCCACCTATCAGAGGGCCCGTGGCAGTTCCCGCTGATGTTCCTATGGATGTAAGAACAGCACCAGCTTTCCGGCTATATGAGAATAATAATGCACTAGCAGGTCCCGCAATAGCTCCGCTTGCCATACCCATAAAAGCACGTGCGAGGAAAAGCATATATACATTTCTTGCGAGTAGAAATGATAATAATCCTATTAGCTCTATAATAACTCCTATAGTAATAGGCAGTTTTCTTCCGTATTTATCTGAATACTGGCCCCAGAATAGGAGTGATGGAATTAACAGAAAAACGTATATGGCGAAAATATCCGTGATAATGAATGGCCCGAAATGGTATTTCAAAGCATAGAGATCGTAAATAGGTGCTGTCACATTAGAGGCTGCCATTATGGAAAACAGCAAGAGAACTATAACTGCACTACCTGCTTTAAACCGTGAGCCCCCTGAATTATCCTGTTTGTATTCCATTCAGGTTAATTTCCGGTTATAAATTAAGATGAATTATACATAATAAAAACCTTATGAATGGCAAAGTATATTAATCAAATAAAATATAATAAGAGGTGGACAATTACAATAACAATTCAGAACAAATCAATGAAATTCCAATGGATCGATTGTTCTACTGCCTATCAAACCCTGTAAGGCTGGAAATAATAAAAATTCTTTCACATGGAATGAAAACAGTCATGGATATATCAGGATTCATGGTTCGATCACAGCCATCGGTATCGTCTCACTTAAAGATATTATCAGAATATGGTTTTGTTAATGAATTTCAGTATGGAAGAAAGGTATTTTATAAGATTATTCCGGAACAGGTTGAGTTTCTAACCACGTATCTTGACGATATGGCCGGAAATCATAAAATGTCTGTAGCGGTGAAACAATCTTTTAATAAGTCGTCTTTTTCTGAATGCAGAAGATGCTATGATCACCTGGCAGGTTCCCAGGGCGTTATGTTACTGAAAAAGCTCTTATTAAAAGGATGGCTAAAACAGATAAACGACAAACCGGAATATGACCTAACTGATGCAGGTGAAATCCATATGATCAAATTAGGTGTAAAAATACCTGTAAAAAGGAAACATGGAAGAATTTTTGCATATGGATGTAGAGACCTTACTGAAAAAGAATACCATCTGGGTGGTTCCCTTGGTTCAGAGCTTATGAAAGCACTGATAGCTGGGGAATTCATTTCTGTTCATGACGATTCCAGAATTATAACTGTACTAAAACCCATAGCGTACTGGATTGACATATAAAATCCAGAAATTTAAAATACAGGAGAAAATACAATTATTTTGTTAGAATTCCCGGTAAGCATATGCCATTGTTGTGTTTGAATATGATATGTATTCATCTCCGGTTATAGCTATTATACCGCAACTCACTGCAAATGAGTCAACCTCTCTTTTCACTATTGTTTCAAGGCTTTGTTGCCCTATCTGCGAATATATACTATATGATAGAAGGTTCCTGGCTATCTCCTCCCCTATTCCGGTGGCTACCACTGCACCTTTGTCTCCTGCGTATATTCCGGCACCTATTATTGGGGAATCACCAACCCTCCCCCTTAACATTGGAAATGCACCACCGGTTGAGACTGCAGCAGCAAATTTTCCATTTATTCTAACAACGGCACCAACTGTATCTCCGGTTTTTTTCTCAAGAAACTTGAACTTATCGGGCATCCCCGTCTTTCCAGTTTCCTCCATGAATTTTCTTAATCTTTCCATACTTCTTTCTGTTTGAGGATTGTAATATTCATGTCCCATCATTCTGGCAAATTCTGTTGCTCCATCACCAGAGAGCATTATATGTGGACTTTTAGTCATCACATCCCTTGCAACAAGAACGGGATTCTTCACATTTTCTATGCATATTACTGAACCAAATTCTCTGCCTGACATTACGGCAGCGTCCATCTGAATGCTTCCGTCTATTCTGGGAACTGAACCTGTTCCTGCATTGAATAATAGATTATCCTCCATTGATATTACGGGGTTTATAACCATATTCAGGGGATTATTTTCAAATTTTATATTCTTAAGTATGTCCTCAAGTACGCTATTCATGGAGTATGGGCTTCCCGCACCTCCGTGTATTAAAATTGCATTTTCCATGGCAAGTAATGTAATGTAAAATAATTAATTTACGGATATACCAATATTCACACTAAAGCAATTTGTTGGAAAAATCAAATATAATAGCAATAAGAAAGGAACTGTGTATGCGTGACTCCTCTCTATGCTCGCCCGTGGAATTTCGCGCTTTATAGGTTAAAAAATTTAGGATATCATTTCCATTTATTTTTAGAAATATGTCCAATATAGTCCACGCATCTGGTTAGGTTGTATATGCTGAATCTTCCTCGAGGTTTAAATTATTCGTTTCGGCAGACTTAAATATTACACCAAGAGCTATCAAAATAAATAGTAAAGTAAAGACAGGATATAAGATGTAATTAATACTGCCCAGAAAATCTGACACATATGGAGCAGGCCCCCCGATAAATGAATTACCATACTGATAACACGTTGAATTCCCTGAATACCTTACATTTGTCGGAAACATTTCAGATATCATTGCAGACATAGCCGTCGCTCCGAAACCATTTGCGGCTGAGAAAATGGATATAAATAGTACAAAATAATAAAATCCCACTAAATAAATGGATGGGAATAGAACTATAAGTGCAAGTATATTTGCTCCGGCAATGACAATTCTTCTACCGATCTTATCAGATAATCTTCCACCCATAAAAACAAATATTATATTAACAATTCCAAAAATTGCAGACCCTATCAGACCCTGAAAAATGGTTATAGCCTTAGTTGATTCGAATAGAACGGGTAAGAGAGAAAATGCAAAATAAAAGAAATTGCCAAATGACCCGGCCAGCATTATGCCTGCAAGGACTTTTCTCCAGTGAAACTTGAAGAGTTCCTTTGCAGGTAGCTGTAGAATTTTATTTTCTCTCTTTTCATCAAGAAATACAGGCGTTTCTTTAACTTTCAGTCTTATGAAGACACCTACTACCAATATTACGAAACTTGCTAGGAAAGGAATTCTCCAGCCGATGGAATACATAAAAGAAGCGGGAAGTAAATAAACAAGGGGTATAAATACTAATGTTCCCAGTATAAGTGCTATCCCAACTGTTGACTGGATAAATGATGAATAAAAGCCCCTCCTAGTTTTGAATGTTTCCAGGGTTAGCAACATTGCACCTCCCCATTCACCACCAAGACCAAAACCCAGAACAAGCCTGAGTAAAACGAGCAACACTATTGCCATGTATCCTATACTGGCCTCAGAAGGTATGAGGCCTGTAAGGCCTGTTGATAAGCCCGAGATTAAAAGAGTTATGAGTAATATTTTTTTCCTTCCTATTTTATCACCGAAGTGACCGAAAACAAATGCCCCCACAGGTCTTGCGATGAATCCAAGCGCAAATGTCAACAATGTTAATAGTATAGCCTCAGAATAACTTACAAATGGATAAAATGCATGGGCAAGATACAGAGTACCTGAAGAAAAAATGAAAATGCCATACCATTCTACTATTGTACCTATCATAGAAGCGGCTATTACATCCTGTTTTTCGTTCATCTTGCTCTTACCATTTGGATGCTTATAAATATTTTGTTTTAAAAATGATTGAAATGAAGAAATAATAAATAAATATAAAATAATAATAGTAATTTTTATATCAATAAAGAGCAAAGAATGATATTAAATATTATAACCCAAGAAGATACTATTTTAATCAATATCAAATGTCACCCCCTGTGAAAGTGGAACGTCATCTCCATAATTTTTGGTGACCGTTTGCCTTCTCATATATAATTTCCAAGCATCGCTTCCACTTTCCCTTCCTCCGCCTGTGTCCTTTTCTCCGCCAAAGGCACCGCCGATCTCAGCACCTGCAGTTGATGTGTTTATATTCGCTATTCCACAGTCAGAACCCCGGGCAGAAAGAAAGTACTCTTCCTCTTTAAGGTCATTTGTGAAAATGGCGGAGGCAAGTCCCTGAGGAACATCATTATGGATTTTCATGGCTTCCAGCATTGTATTGTATTTAAACACGTAAAGTATGGGTGCGAAGGTTTCCTCCATTGTTATATACATATCCTCTCTTGCCTCTATAAGAGTGGGCTGTACGTAATATCCCTTCTCCCGGGAAAGCACTTTTCCACCATATAATATTTTTCCGCCCTGATTGATCGCTGTTTGAATTGCCTGTTCATAGTTCGATATTGCATTATTATCGATTAAAGGACCCACCAGTATTCCCTTGTCTAGAGGATTGCCTATCTGTGTTGTTTTATATATTGAAATTAGCTTTGAAAGAAACTCATCGTATATTTTAGAATTGACAACAATCCTTCTTGTACTTGTGCATCTTTGCCCGGTGGTTGCCAGTGCCCCGAATGCAACTCCCTTCAATGCCATATTCATATCTGCCTTTTCGCTGACAATAGCACAATTATTACCCCCAAGTTCCAACAAAGTTCTTCCCAGTCTCCCGGAAACTACAGTGGATATCCTCTTACCGGTTTTTACTGAACCTGTAAAAGAAATAAGTTTGAGTCTTTTATCAGATATCATGAGTTCACCTATTTTTGAACCTCTGCCATTAACTAGTGCAAATATTGGAGGAACTGATTCCTCCTCTATAACCTTGGCTATAACTTTCATAACCGCAACAGCTGCGAGAGACCCTTTACTGGATGGTTTCCATATGGACGTATCACCGGTCACTGCTGCTATTAATGAGTTCCATGACCAGACGGCAGTTGGAAAGTTAAAAGCAGAGATTATTCCTATAGGACCCAGTGGTACGTACTGATCATATAATCTGTGCAGTGGTCTCTCGCTGACCATCATGGATCCATACAATTGTCTGGATAACCCACTGGCAAAATAACCAACATCAATCATCTCCTGGATTTCACCCTCACCCTCGCTGATAACCTTCCCTGCTTCAAGGGATACAATTTTTCCAAGGTTTGCCTTCTGCTCTTCCAGACTTCTGGAAATTTTCCTTATTATATTACCCCTAGTAGGAGCGGGTGTGACAGACCATTCCAGAAAAGCCTTCTCTATAATCTTTATGGATTTATCATAATCATTAGGGGATGCTGTAGAAACAGAACCAAGCAATGTACCGTCTATGGGGCTTATTGAATCAAGAGCATTTTCCTTATTATATTCCACCCACTTTCCGTTATAAACTCCCGAATTCTCTTGGGTTAAGCCTAGGGCTTTAAATGCATCATTCCTTATTTTTTTTATATCTGCCATAACTATCAATTTTCACTGTCATATTAATATTTCTTTTTATGCCGTGCCTGTTAACAAGAGAGGATTTTTTAAATTCATTAGAATTAAAAATATAATTAAAATTATTAATTCAAAAGCACCACCAAATATTGTGTAATTGGGGTGATAGAAGAATATGCGATGGAATGACAATAAGAATGGAATGATAACATTTAAATATCTTAATGTGATATCTATATTAGATATCATTAAGTGATATCTGGTGATAGAAATGTATGGAAGAAGATATATGGAAAACAATGAGGAAGGTAAGAGATACGGAAGAGACTGCGAAGAAGGCAGAGAATACAGGAACATGGAATCCGGAAGAGGGTTCTACGGTGATGAGGGGATGCACCATGAATTTCATGAACACATGCATCAGCATGGTGGGTGCCATAATGAAGAACATCGCTGCAGGCATGAACAGCACCACGGATGCCATGGAAGATATTAGGTGAGAAAATGTTTGGACCAAGAGGTAAATATATGCACGGCGAAATGCATCATATGCATAGTATGCGTGGATTTGGGCTTAAGTACTGGATACTGGGCATAGCATCGGAAAATGAGGTTACCGGAGCTGATATAGCGAATAAAATCGGCGAAATTACAAGGGGAAACTGGGTACCATCACCCGGTATAATATATCCAACGTTAACTTCATTGTTCAACGACAATTATCTTCAGCTTTCAGAGAAAGATAATAAAAAGTATTATAAAACTACTGAAGAAGGCAAAAAATTGCTCAGTGATTCGTACTTTCCGTGGGATGAAATTTCAGGGAAAAAGAATGATCTGGATGATATAATAGTTCAAATGGATAATTATTCCCAGTATTTGCTCGATAACATGGAAAAATTGAATGTTGATGAAAAACAGAAAATAAAAGGCATTGCAGATAACCTGAATAAAATAAATTAATTTAATTTTTAATTTTTATTTTTTTTGAAAATTTCCCGGTAGTTATACAATTATATACAGGATTAATGTATATTTATAGTTCATTTAATGGATTGAACATCATCCAACCAGATAATATATTTATAGAGCAAATAATGGTTTGAAATATTGATATTATACAGGAAGTAGAAAACTTATTCCTTAAAAAATAATATTAAATACGCTTTATTAATATATCATGGATTGCAATGAATCTTTATGAATACATGGGCAAGGAAATATTCAGGAAATACGGGATTCCCGTTCCCGATGGATATGTTATAGAAAATGTTGGAGAACTGAAAGCTTTTGAATATCCTGTGGCCATCAAGTCACAGATTTTATCGGGAAAGCGTGGCAAGGCCGGTGGAATCAAATTCGCCAAGAATGAAGCAGATCTGAAAACTTATTCGGACCAGCTCCTGAATTCAACAATAAACAATCTTACGGTCAAAAAATTATTGATAGAAAGAATGTTAAATATAAAAAAGGAGCTTTATCTTAGCATTACACTTGACAGGGCCGCAAAAAAACCTGTTATAATACTTTCAGCCGATGGTGGAATGGAGATAGAGAGTGTACCGGAGGAAAACATACATAAAATTTACATAGACCCAATGGTGGGATATTCTGATTATATTGCAAGGGAAGCATTATCTTATCTTCCTGTCGACAATAAAAAACAGTTCAGCAGTTTACTGCAATCTCTCTACAATGCCTTTGTTGGTGAAGATGCTTTGCTCACAGAAATCAATCCACTGGTTATTGATGGAGAAAATAATATAATAGCCGGGGATTCAAAGGTTGTTATAGATGACAATGCACTTTACAGACATAAAGATTATATGATAACTGATCCGGATAAGACTGACCTGGAGAACGAGGCAGCCTCAAAGAGCTTCACTTTCATAGAGATGGATGGGGATATTGGGGTAATAGCTAATGGAGCCGGATTGACCATGGCAACTATGGATGCTCTTACACTTCACAAATTAAAGCCGAGAAACTTCCTTGATCTTGGAGGTACCGATAATATAGAAATAGTTGAGGATGCCTTTTCATATGTAATGAGGGCGAGGCCGAAGCTAATATTTGTTAACATATTCGGCGGTGTGACCAAGGCAGATACAGTTGCCAATGGAATAGTATCGTCAAAAAAGAAATTCGATATTAAGCAGCAGATAGTTGTAAGACTCAGCGGTGTTCATGAGGAAGAGGGTCAGAAAATTCTCCTGGATAGCGGCATAAAGGCTTTCAACAATATGACAGATGCCGTAAAGGAGCTATCAAAGATACAGGGGGTAGAATAAAATGGTTATAATCAGTAAGGAAACAAGAGTAATAGTTCAGGGGATGACAGGTCACCAGGGAACATTCCATTCTGGAGAAATGATCAAGTTCGGAACAAAAGTTGTTGCAGGAGTGTCTCCAGGAAAAGCAGGAACAAAGGTGAACGGCGTGGATGTGTACAACAATGTTGTGGACACATTGCCATTGAAACCTGATGCTTCCATGATATCGGTTCCAGCACCATTTGTTAAGGATGCAGCACTGGAAGCCATGGAAAATGGTATAAAATTAATTTACATACTTACAGAACATGTGCCTGTGCATGATACAATGGAGCTTTACCACGAGGCAAGGAGAAAAGGAGTATTCATGATAGGGCCCAACAGTCCAGGAATAACCGTTCCGGGCCAGGCCAAGATAGGAATAATGCCGAATAACATATTCCGTGTTGGCGATGTTGCAATTGCATCAAGAAGCGGTACACTGACATACGAGATTGTCAAGGCTGTTACAGATGCTGGATTCGGTGAAAGCACTGTTATAGGGCTTGGCGGTGATCCCATTATAGGAACCACGTTTTCTGACATAATAAGGATATTCAACGATGATCCCCAGACAAAGCAGATAGTCCTTGTAGGGGAAATAGGTGGCAATGAGGAGGAAAAGGCTGCAAAGTACATAAAGGATTATGTCAAAAAACCGGTTACCGGTTATATTACAGGAATCAGTGCACCACCGGGAAAGAAAATGGGGCATGCAGGGGCAATCATCGAAAAGGGGACAGGAACGGCAGAATCCAAAATAAAGGCATTTAAGGATGCAGGAATTAAGGTAGCCAGCTATCCCGATGATATACCGGATCTCCTGAGAAAATAATCTTTAAAATGTTATATTTATATATTTTGCTTTGATTTCATCCTATGCAACCTAATATAAACCTAGAAAAATTACAGAACTATGTCATGGAGAATTCATCATATAGATTGTACATACATGGAAATGACTTTGACCTTCACTTTGTTCCAAATACACCGGAGGCGGAGGCGCATTTTCCCGACGGAGAAAGTGTAGAGCATGTAATGTATGGATATATCAGTAATGGTATAGCGTATTTTACAAAATTCGTAACAACATCTGCACTGGGGCAGACGGAAATTAACATTGGTGATGATGATCCTGTCATGGAATGGTTGAAATATATATAAAATATTCAATATTTATACATAAAATACAGATTTTTGCGCTGAAAAATTCATCTATTTAAAATCGTATACTTATAATCCGATGGTAAAGTTTTTAAATTAAATTAGGCTTATCATACGGTAACAATGCAGGAAACTGATATCAATCTACTTGTGG